>NZ_JAMPLI010000100.1:0-8167 GCF_039962475.1 Leptolyngbya sp. GB1-A1
CCGCAGATAGTTTTGAGTGGCTAGATTCAGCGTTCGAGCATCGGGTTTGTTCATACCTCTATGCTAACAATTTCTCTCCTAATCCTGCCCTCTCTTTCCTTGCCGGGTTAATAAACATATCCTTGATTTTGATGTAAGTCTCATCCACGCGCCAGGAATCATTTGTGGGCTTCAAGTGCAGTCGAACCCGTTTGTCCAGTTCTGGCGAGTATTTCAACACCCAGCGATTGATCGTCGAGTAATCCACCTCCACTCCTCGCTCCTGCATCATTTCCTCCAAGTTTCGATAGCTGAGAGAGTAACGGCAATACCACCGCACATTCAGCAGGATGATTTCAGGCAAAAAGTGCCGCCACTTGAATAGAGAAGCAGTAGACATCGGAGGATTGTGAGGAGAGTTTAGTCCTGCTTACCTTACCATTCCCTAGTTTTTGCGACACAACCGTTAAGTCTCCTTGTAACCAGAAAAGACGCCCATCGCTGCAAATGATTCAAGGATTTGCTTTGGTACTTCTTTTGTTTGCGGCAGCTTGATGGGAAAAATGTACTTAGATAACTGTAGGGCGATAACTGAACTGTACATGACTCAAGCATGGAGCGTGATATCTCAAATATAGATGAGGAAAGTCTGCAAAAAAGTACCCATGAAGGTACTCTCGACCAAGCTGTTGCTTTGCTAATTTTGAGATGAGATTCTTATACAGCAGGAAACTGTTCAGAATGAAAGATTACACTATCGTTAATGAAAAAGATGGATAGGTCTGATAGATAGGTCTATCGTGCTAGTTTCATTATTTGCATCCCATAGCGATACAAATGAAAAAAATCTACGTTCAGATTCCAGCCTATCGTGACACAGAACTGGGACCAACGTTACTTGATCTTGTCGAAAAGTCAGATGATGCGGACGCTCTTCGCATTGGTGTTTTTTGGCAACGAGCAGAGGGCGACACGCTGCCAGAGGCATTACAGGTAAACCCGAACATTGAAATTATTGAGCAGTCCTATCGGGAGAGTAGGGGGTGCAACTGGGCAAGGGCTGAGCTTCAGAGGCGTTGGCAAGGAGAGCCATATACATTATTTCTCGACTCCCATCACCGTTTTATTCCTGGTTGGGATCGGCACCTAGTTGAAATGCACGAAGGTCTAAAGCAGAGGGGCATTCAAAAACCTCTGATCACAGCATATCTTCCGCCCTATGACCCTAAGAACGATCCCGATAATCGTCTACTAGACCCACTGCAAATCTGGGCACATAGTCGAGAGCAAGGAATGCTGATTTATTTAATAGCTCAGCCAATTCCCATGTGGCGCACTCTCAAAAATCCAATTCCTGCCCGGTTCGCTTCACTTCATTTCGTCTTTGCAGAGGGTATATTCAACCGCGAGATTGTCCTCGATGAACAGGTATATTTTTTCGGTGACGAAGTAGTACTCGCACTCAGGGCATTTACACACGGCTATGATCTATTCCATCCCCATTACGTGCTGGGCTGGCATCTATACGATCGAGCTGCTACACGCACAACACACTGGGAAGATCATTCAGACTACCATGAGCGGAATGAACGATCGTGCAATCGGTTACGCGACATCTTTCTTGGCATCGACGATGAAGCGATCGGCACTGCTCGTAGCCTAAACAAGTATGAGTTTCTAATTGGTGACAAGTTAATCCGGTGCTAAATTATGGCTACCGTTCTAGAGGTATTGGAAGAAGAAGGGATTGCTGTAGTGGATAACTTTATTACTCCACTAGAATGCAATCTAATGCTTGAAGAGCTGGAGTTTACACACTGGCAAGATAGTGTAGTGGTGAAATACATCGGTAATGAAAACTCTCCGGCATATTTAAGTAATATGAGAAAGAGTCAGACATCAGGACAGATCTGGTTTAGTGACGAGATTAATGCTATTCTCACCCTCATTGAGGAGCGATTAGCTTGCCTCTTAAGTACCACACGCAATCATTTTGAAGAGTGGCAGGCTACACGGTACAACAGGAACGACAGGTTTGACTATCACGTCGATGGCGGTAATTGGGAGCGAACCGCTGCCGGAGAGAGAAAACGCAGCATTATCATGTACTTAGATACACCCGTTCACGGTGGCGAAACTCACTTCCGGGCATTCGATAGGACTATTGAAGCTAAAGCTGGACGAGTCCTTATTTGGAACAATCTGCTGCCAACGGGAAAATGCAATTTTGCTATGATTCACGCGGGTCTTCCTGTTGAGGAAGGTACAAAAACAATTCTTGTTTCCTGGGAAAGAGAACGTCGATTACGTCCATAAAACACAACAGAAGGAGAAGCCAAAATGAATACAAATAAACTGTCCGATGACGAGATTATCAGAGACATTATTACCCGTTACGGGGAAGTAATTAACCTGCGCAAGACACCGTACTTGGCTATCGAAATTCTACGTACCTATGGAGGTGGGATTGTTAATGCTCCCGATGGAGGCGTGTCGGTAGCTGGAGTCGGAACACCCCCTGGACCGTCAGGCGGCATTAACTCACAGGGCAATGTTGTGGATAACGTGCAAATCATGAAGGAGATCCTGAAGCTTTCCAAGCAAGTCGCATTGCTAGCAAAGCGCATTGAAAAACTGGGCGGAAATTAAGGGTTTAAGGTTGTGTCGCAAAAACTGGTCAATAGTAAGCTAGACAAGCCCAACTCCGCTGGCTTGCTCTCCAATGTCTACTTCTACTCTGTTCAAGTGGCGGCACTTTTTGCCTGAAATCATCCTGGTGAATGTGCGGTGGTACTGTCGCTACTCTCTCAGCTACAGAGACTTGGAGGAGATGATGCAGGAGCGCGGCATGAGAGTAGACCATTCGACGATCAACCGATGGGTGTTGAGGTACGCCCCAGAACTCGACAAACGCATCCGACCCCCCTTGAAGCCAACGAATGATTCCTGGCGGGTGGACGAAACTTACATCAAAGTCAAGGGAGCGTGGAAGTATCTATATCGAGCCGTGGATTCGGAGGGCTACACCCTGGACTTTATGCTCAGTGCGAAACGGGACGGAAAAGCTGTGGCACGCTTTTTTCGCAAAGTGTTGAGAGCACAACACACTCAAACTCCACGGGTAATTACCATTGATAAAAATGCTGCCTATCCGGTTGCTATCGATGAATTAAAGGAAGATAAAACGTTGGAAGCTGAAACTAAATTGCGGCAGAGCAAGTATCTGAACAACATCATTGAACAAGACCATCTGAACATCAAGCGAATTGTAAAACCGATGATAGGATTTCAATCATTCAACACGGTAAGAAGAACATTGCGAGGGATAGAATCAATGAAAATGATCCGTAAAGGGCAGGTGAAAGAAATTAGTCGAGGGGACAGTGTATCTCAATTCTCATTCATCAATAAGATCTTTGAGGTGAGTGCTTAAAACAATACAAACGAGAACAGTTCATCTGTTATTTAGAAATCTTTGCGACACAACCGCAATTTTTGCGATCGAGAGTAAGAATGACAGAATCTGTATCTTTATTGAAGCAAAAGGAACAATTTATTGAACGAGTGAGTGAATTACAGCGTCTGTTTCAAGCCATCTAATTAAAGATAGAAAAGAGAAAGCTTGCAATGATGAAAAGTACTAAAAAAGCGGTGATTTGAGTACTCAGATCTGACAGTTTCCATAAAAGATTCTCGAAATAGGTATAGCGCTGTGATGGAGGGCACTCGCTATGGGTAGCCCGGAGTATTCTCAACAAGTGCAATTTGTTGAGGATTTTTGCGTTAGTCTGTCTTAAATGTCAACAACACAGTTTTATGCGTTTGCCCTGAGCACTCGGGGCACTGCATAGAAGATGACCTTAATTCATACTACGATTATGCAATGCCAGAATTAAACAAGCGATTATCAGGGCTTCACTACACTGAATTGTTGAGCCACATATCAGCTTATCGATGGAAGGAAAAGTCGAAGCTGACAGCTATAGTTTAAGAGTGGAGTTCTATCAGCTCATCGCTTGGGCGTAACGAATGGACAGTAGACCTTTTGCTAAGCAACTGTGTATGAGCAGAGTTCAACCCCACACTTCCACCCTCTCCAACTTCAAACCTCTAGGAAAAAGCCAGCGATGAATACCCGACTCATCGTCAATCCTACCTCTGGCCCTGTCGAGAATCCTGAGTTGTTAACTGACCTAGCAGAAGCTTTGCAAACTCAAGGCATTCAAGCTGAAATCTGCACCACCACACCTGATGAAGATGGTGAAGGTCTAGCTGCTGATGCTGCTAAAGCAGGCGCTAAACTTGTGATTGTTGCCGGGGGCGATGGCACGATCGAAGCCGTAGCACGTGGATTAGTGCATACTCAAACTATGCTAGGCATTATTCCGTTAGGAACGCGTAATAACATTGCGGCTAGTTTGAATATTTCTAACGATTTAACCCAAGCCATCCAGATCCTGGTAGAGGGTGAGCATGGTCGGTTTGATATGGGCAAGGCGAACAATTATTACTTCATGGAAGTGGTAGGCGTGGGTCTAGAAGCCTCACTCTTTCCTTGTGGAGATGAAGTCAAAGAAGGAATCAAGAAAAATTATCTGGTTGCCCTTAAAAGTATCTTCTCAGGGGTCAAAACTTTTTTGCAATTTAGCCCGCACCGTTTGGTCTTACGCTTCGACGGCAGACGGATACGTCGTCTGCGCACCTTACAAGTCAACATCTGCAACAGCCCTCGCTATGGGGTAGAATTTGCCTTAGCGCCTGAGGCAAAAATGAATGATGGCAAGCTAGATGTGATTTACATTGACAATCCCTCTAAATGGGATCATCTGCGCTACTTCTTTACAGCTATGCGGGGTGAGCAACTCCCTCATAAACGGCTTAATACCTATCGAGCCTCTAAGATTGAGGTCAGAAGCTATCCACCTTTAGACGTTCATGCAGACGGAGAGTGCCTGGGCACTACCCCAGTCACTGTTGAGGTGATTCCCAGAGCCCTTTGGATTTGCGTGCCTACACCTGAGCTACTGGCAAAGTTTGCAGACGAAAGCGGAAGTCCTGTTTTGACGCAGTAGTTTTAAAGATCCTGAGAGAGCAGTTTTCCATTAAAGCTGACAGCATTTTCACTGCTCGCCTATCAATCTCAGTTCAAATCCCACCAATCTGAATCAGTCCGTACAGGCACGCTCCCAGCCAGATGCCGCCAGCAATCCATCCACTCAAGACATCTGTCGGCCAATGCACACCCAAATATACCCGACTAAAGCCCACCCCTAAGGTTAAGCCAGTTGCCAAGGGGGCAGTGATGCTTAAAGGAATATTCATACAGTGCGTCAGGTTAGCCGCCAACAAACCATAGAAGGAAATTGCACTCATGGCGTGACCGCTGGGATAACTGTAATCCATCGGACGTTGAGAAGATGCCCATAGATCGGGTCGTTTTCGCTGAAAGAGAGACTTGAAGATGCCGTTAAGCAGCCATGAACCGCTCAGCCCGATCGCCAAAACCAGGGTTGCAACCGCCTCGTTGCGGTAAACCAGAATTCCTCCGATCGCAATGAGTATAGGGATAGTAATTTCGCCCTGAGCCAGCCAGGTTATGGCTGTCATGTATCGGTCTAGAGTCGGATTAGCCCAAGCTTTGAGAGTCAACAAGCATGACTCTTCAAGAGGCAGCAACCAGTCCCATAGCAGAAAGCGGGCGAGGAAAACACCTATTGCTAGGGCGAGTGCGCCAGCGATCAGACCCGCCAGTAAATAGGGCATAAAAGCAAGGAGTGACTGGAACAACCAGTAAAGGCGAGTACTAACCTCCGTCATTGGCAATCTCCTATAAACGGCTGACTGTAATTTGGCAAAATTGTACGCTGTTCACTGCCTACGTGGAAGCAGCGCTGGTCTGAGATTTAATTAGAAAGGTAGATCTTAGACAAAGAAAAAATAAAAATTTTCTGACCGAGCACATGAATTCGATGAGCCATACGAATCGCGGTCTAACGACCAAGATAAGCGGCAGCAAATAACCCTCTCAACCCCGTCAAAGTCCCTTAACGTCCGCTTCATCTACTTGTTCATTCGATTCAATAAGACACACGCTTGATCTTTGACCCCTGGGTTTCGCAGCAAGTCGATCGCCTGGTCTATGCCATGATTGTCCTGATTCCGTTTGCACTTGCCGCAAATCGATCTCTGAAGGTGCTGGGTGGCGCAGTCTGCCTCGCTGCGATCGCGTCCCAATGGTTGCTGGATCAGGTCTTTGTTTCGGTTTGGTGCTTCTTTGCTGCCTTGCTTTCTCTGCTAATTCTCCAGGTTTGCCGAACGGCACCTGATATCGATACTCAAAAGAAAACGAATTTGCCGCGATCGAATACAGCTGAAGAAACCAGACCTGCATGATTGAGCGAGCAGAATATAGACGAAGAGACAACACTTTTGGGACAGGTCATTGTGATTCCTTCACGGCAGACCTAGGACGATGTATTCCAATCCATCATGGAGGCGCTCACCACTATGGATGAAATTGAGTGGGAATTGGGTCGATGGTATGGCGATCGGCGGTTAGATAGAATTGTTTCAATTCTGTTTTTCTGCTGAATAAAGCGTTGCTGTTAGGGTTATCCAGGGAGCATGGGCAAGGCGATCGCGCATCGCTTGCTCATCAGCAAATTTCTCCTCTAGAAGCCGTCCTTCAAACACAACAGTGACTTCATTCGTTTGAAAGCACCACGGTACTAACGATAACCGTGCTGGGTCATCAGCAGTAGGCATTAGCGTTAAAATAATGTCACTCGTTGCTGTCGGCACCTGCTCAAATTGTCGCTGCCCGGTTACACCCATACAGATCGCAAGAGACAGCGCATCCAAAGTCGCAACAAGACGCTGATTTCGGGTGAGCATTGAGGGTGTGACATATGGTGCATAGGCTGGGTCTTGCTCTAAGCAACGGATGAGCTGTTTTTGGAATTCCTTCTCCTGCTGCAAAAAGGTTTCGACAATCCGGGTTGATTCAGGCGATCGCTTCCAGTGCGTAAACCGTTCATACAGCCCTGTCCCATGGAGGGAAACGAGCAGTGCCACATACCGTCCCATTGGCATCGCCAAGTGTTTTGCCCCTGCCCAAAGTTGGGTGTGAACTTCTGGTGCAACCTCATTGAAACTATGTGGGTATCCTGTTTCGGAATTGAGTGTTGGAGCGGCTTCCCAGGGTATCCAGCCAATATCATGCTGTTCTGCCCCCAAGCACACAGCCTGGAAAGGAGCAATTGTGCCAAGCTGTTCATTGCCCCAAGATTGAGCTAACTGACCAGATACCCAGGCATGAGTAGGCTGAGTAATGCAGATTCGGTTTTCGCCAAGGGTGCGGTACAACACGGCTGTTCCTGTTTGAACTTCAATTCAAACCTACCCCTGCAAAAAACGGATGTCTTCACGCCATAGGTTAGAACTCAGGCAAAACAAAATACTCGAACTGTTGACTTGAGGCAACAAGATATCAACCCATAGCAAGAGTTGACACGGGTTGATTGTCAACCTCTTAATGTTTGTAGATGACGCATTAATTTTTCCACCTGAGCAGTAGAATTCGTAAACCAATCTGCAGACCCAATCCAATAAAGTTTCCAAGGTTATGTCGCAAAAACCAGCCGATGGTAAGGTAGGTAAGCCCAGCTTGCCTTCTCCTTCTCCGATGTCTACTCCTACTCTGTTCAAGTGGCGGCACTTTCTGCCCGAAATCATCCTGCTCAACGTTCGCTGGTATTGCCGTTACTCCCTCAGCTATCGGGACTTAGAGGAGATGATGCAAGAGCGGGGGGTGGCGATAGACCACTCGACGATCAACCGTTGGGTTTTGAAGTATGCGCTAGAGCTAGACAAACGGATACGACGGCACCTGAAACCGACGAACGATTCGTGGCGGGTGGACGAGACGTATATCAAAAGCAAGGGCATGTGGAAGTATCTATATCGTGCTGTCGATTCAGAGGGAAATACTCTGGACTTTATGCTAAGGGCAAAGCGGGATGGCAAGGCAGCAGCACGCTTCTTTCGTAAAGTCTTGAAAGGTCAGCACACTCGAACTCCACGAGTCATTACCGTGGATAAAAATGCGGCTTATCCCGTCGCCATGGAGTCCCTCAAAGAAGATGGGACAATCGACCAAGAAACCCAATTGAGACAGAGCAAATATTTG
>NZ_JAMPLI010000101.1:0-7778 GCF_039962475.1 Leptolyngbya sp. GB1-A1
GGCATCCGTTAAATCGACGATGTAACGCTTCTGACTCATAATGATCTTCCTGGATTTGAGTCACCTTACCAGAAATAACCCCACCAGGCAAAGTTCCCTTGGCAGACTACTAGGATCCATCCCGCATGTTGAGAACGATGCTCCAAGCCTTCCATGATGGCATTGGCTAAATCATACTCATTGTCAAAAATTCTGCCCGCGATCTCATGCGTCTTGAGTTGATGCCACTGTGCTTCAATCGGATTCATCTCTGAACTATACGGGGGTAAGAAAAAAAGGGATAAGCCCTGCGACTGCCATTGTTGCCAGTGTTCACGCGCGAAGTGACTTGTATGAGCCGGACTGTTATCTTGAACAATGACGGTGATTCTTCCAGTTTGCTTTAGCAGTTGTTCGCTCTTGTCGGCAATCTGATTCATAAATTTGACATAGCGTTCCTGGTTAAAACTGCCCTGGACCAATCCATACTCGAACGAACGGTTCGGTTGCCATACCCCTAAAATACTGATGCGATCCCCATAGGACTTGATCTAGTCGAGACATTTCTGTTGGTTAATCCGGCTATCGCTGTAACTGACTGGACTTTCCAGACAACAGCCCGATTCATCCAGGTATTTCAATTCTAGATGTCCGTCCGCACAAGCTTGCTCTAGCAGAGCTAGGTCGGCTTGCTTGATTGCTCTCAACTCTAGGTTCTGCCGTCCTCGTTGCGAGTGCCGGGTTCGCTTCCACACAAAGCCCTTTTTTTAAGGATTCTACGAATCCGGTCGGCACTCAGTTCAACTTGTCGTTCTTCGGCAAGTTTGTGAGCCAGTTGTTTGCTGTTATACGTTTGAGGTTCCTGCTGGAGGCATTGTTCCAGATAGACTAAGTCCGCTTCCTGCCATTCTGGTTTCACCCCACGCCCAGGCGCATCCCACAGTCCGCCTAAACCCGCTTGTTGCCAACGACGAATCGTTTGTCGCACTATATTTTCCTGGCACTCAAAGATTTCAGCAATGGCGGGAACACTCCAGCCTTGCGCGTTGAGTCGAAGCATATGGGCACGGTCACGAATGCGTTGAGACACCGTTGTCGCCATGCGCAGTTCGCTCAACGTTCGGTCTTCTTCAGCCGTCAGAACGATATGGACAGGAGCAGGCATACTCAGCAAAACGAGGGAATTTGGTCTTCTTCTTATCCTACGTTTATTTGCACCTACCTACTTAGAACACAAGGCAGTCAGACTATTAGGACTAATAATTTCTAACCTTGCAGGTGAAGCCCAAGAACGATACATTCAACTTTGCCTGAACGTTTAGTGGAACTACCTGCGTAAGGTTACTTCATGCCCGTAGTTACTAGCCTTCCTCTGCTCAACCAGCAAAAACACCTCAGTACCTTGAGCTCCAATCTGAAACCGTCGTCTTAAAGTCTCTGTCCTTTGTAAATTGCTGGAATGGCGATCGTCATCAACATCACTAGATTGGCAGCCCAGAACAGGACAACAACCGCAAAGCCGATCAACGTTAAATCGGATAACGCTAATCCAGTGAATCCATCCCCTAATTGCCATAACCGAAAAGCCGTGTAGCAGAAGCCAATGGGCACTACGACACTCGAAACGAGCCACTGGCTGAACACCCGCTCAGAAATTAGCTGCACCGCAACAACTAGGAGGTAACTGCTCCAGAAGCTCACTGAATAGGGCTGTCCCCAAGCCTGAGCAAGGAGGACGATCGGCAATAGAACGCCAGCCACTAACGCTAACTTGACCCACCCTTTCAGAAATGACCATTGCGGTTCACTGAATCCAATGTCTGCTGAGAAGGGCAGGCGTTGTGCTTGCACACCCCAGCCATAACCTGTTGCAAGACTGGTGATGACCAGGATGAAAAGCATGATCGTGAATCCATCATTCGCTGTCATAACTGTTTCTTGTGTGAACTTCCAGCGTCATCTTTCGGTCTGCTTTAAAACTAACCTCATTCTCATGCTTTGCGAATCGCGACGGTGTAGGACAATCGCTGCCTCGCCTCTCGTTATGTTTTGGCAATCCGGAAGTCCAGATCGCAGTAAAGATGCTCCAATTGGGGTGTGGCTTGGAGAATTTTTTCGACCTTTTTCGCGGTCGATAGGTCAAAGTTCTTCAGCTTTGCCAACTTCGGAGCGGCAAGGGCCTTTTGGAACCAGGCATCTGCCACATTGAAGTGGACCCGAAAAACTGGACAGGTGGCTAAGCTCTGAACGATTGACTCATGATAGAGGTAGTTCATGGCAAACAAACGCAAACAATACAACGCTCAATTCAAAGCTAAAGTCGCCCTTGCCGCAATTCGGGGTGAGAAAACAGTAGCAGAATTGGCAAGCCAGTATGAGGTCCATCCGACGATGATCAACAACTGGAAGCGGCAACTGCTAGAGGGAGCGAGCAATGTCTTCGAGTCAAGCAGTTCCGCCGTCTCTGCTCAAAGCGACCAACAGGCACAAATTGATGAACTCTATCGGCAAATCGGGCAACTGAAGGTAGAACGGGATTTTTTAGCCAATAGGTCAGCACAGTTGGGCTTGAAGCTCGAAAAGCCTTGGTGATGGCTGACCATTCTCACTTAGGCATTGTGCAGCAATGTCAATTGCTCAAGCTGGCGCGGTCCAGTCTGTACTATCAGCTCAAAGTTCGACTACATCGCAAAACATTGTGTTATTCCAAGTCAGAAGAAATGCTGACACATTCAATCCGCTTGTTACTTCACTACTTAAGATTTTGGGATGTCCCAATTCCTACTTGATTCCTCCCTCTATTCAGCAACGCCGCTTTTCTGTTGGTTTAGCTGAGCTTGAGCCGGGAGTAGCCCCATCTCTTTTTTAAACTGATAAAGATCATGCTCCCTCTCCAGCAATTGAAAGTGGCTATCGAGTTGAGCGAAACTGGTAATAGATGTCTTTGAGCGAACTTGATGGTCAGGATCAACGTTGACCTGCTGTTTCAATTCTTCCAGTTCACACTGCACCTCATAATCTCTCCAGGCTTGCTCATAACAATCGATAATCGGAGAGCCATGACCACGACCACTGAGGCTGTCGAGGACCAATAAAGCCCCGACGACTGGCAGGGCATTCATAATGAATAGTCCAGCTTTCATACTGACCAGTCCTATCCAAGCAGCAGTTGCACTGGCATGGGCTGCTCCATGCAATGTTCCGATCGCCGTCCCAGTTTTCGCAATTCCAATCGCACTCGCTGCAGTATTGATAATGGGATTGCTGAGGATAAACGCGGCTCCAACAGCCGTTTCCTTTTGCATGGCTTATTTTTCTCCAGTCTTTAGTTTACTGTTGGACGATCGGCTCAGGTATAAGAATTAACTCAGTGCTCACACCCTTTCAATTCTGCACGGTAGGATAGGTCGCGGCAATAAATCTTTTATTAAGCGATGGAGATTAAGTACTGCTATGTCTGAACTATAACTAAGTGGCAATTAACTTTCGTCACTGCTAGACCACTACTGTCCAAGCACTTTGTTATCCCCTGCTGCTCAAATAATCCATAGTTCTAAAGCTTTAGTAGAAAGGATTTAGGAAGTCCTCACATTTCGAGGAGAATATTCCGTAGTTCTTGGGTGCGCCTAGTGAATGATGGGCACAATGTAACTGCTCAAGCACTTCTGTTCCTCCTGCCGTTCCAGATCGATCGCATCCGTGGGCAGCGGCTGGTTCATCGGATAGCCGTTGCTTCGGCGCAGCCAACCGTAGAACGATCGCAGCGTATTCAGCACATGATTAATCGAGGTTGCCTTCAGCCCCTTACTCTTCAACTCCCGCCGATACTTGCCAATATCACTGGGTGTCACATCGAGCCAGGATTTGTCGCACCACGCCGCGAAGCGGATCAGTTGTTCGCGATAAGTGCGCTGGGTATTCTCCGCCTTTCCCGTCTGGCGCAGGAACTCCTCGATCTGCCAGTGACGTAAATCTGGAGGTTCAGATCGCCGAGGTTCCTCCTTGCCGCCCTCAAGGGGCACGATCACGATCGGGAGAACAGGGTCACTGGGAGAATCAGTCACCGTCGATCGTCAAGTTATTTCAGTTTTAGGTCAAGATAACTTCACTAACATCGCCCCGGAACAGCAGGAGGTGACGAGAAAGCTAGATTTTTCCAGTATTGAGTAGATCAGGAGGAGTTATCAGGAGAAGTTAAGCTAACACCTCTGCCGTTGTCGTTCCACTTCCAGACGAGGACTGACCGTCTTGTTCTGTCGCTTCAATTGCAAATCGACAGGATTGTAGAATCAGATCCACTTGGGCGATCGTTAATTCTGTCTTTGGCTTTCTGGTGATTTTGTCAATCAGAGATCTAATTGACAGAGTCCCGCAAGCTTCTTCCCCTAACGTCCCTCATTGATAAGTTTTCCTTAAGCTCTCCTAGCTTAAGGATCTGCATGAACAGAGGAATGAACATTTGAGGTGGATACATTAACTTATTGCCATTTCCTAATGTAAGATTGGCTGAACACCCGTACTGCTCGGCCTGTGAAAATCAACCGCCACGACCAAGCTAAAATCCTCTCGCCACAGGAGATTGCTTGGTTGTTTGATGGCAAAGTGGGGGTGGTTTCAGATCTGAAGCTATTGCGGCTGCTGGCTTGGATTGGAAAAGAGGAAGGAATGGAGGCGAGCGACTTCCTGATCGTTGCGGACATCGTTTTCTAACCAGTGATAGGGGTCAGAGATCGCCTGTCCAAAATGTTCCTCAACGACATCGCCGCGCTTGGTTTCAGGATAGGCAATTGTAGTAGGCATCATGGTTGTGAACTCCGAGTAAGCGGGGGCGAAATGAGTGGTAAAGAGTAGCGCGATCGCGAAAAGGGATGCGCGGCGCATCAATATCTTGATCTTTTGAAATGAGAGTCAAAATCCGAAGAGGTTGAACTCTAGGGAACCTCGAAAAATTGACATCTGATCTCAATATGAGATCATGCAGGAGAGTACCACCTTGCTCCATAGGCTATGGGACAACTCGGTTTTTGGAACCTGGACGAACGCTATCAAAAGCTGCAACAGAAGCAGGACTTGCTGGGGCATCTGAATGAGGTGGTGCCCTGGAAAGAGTTCCGCCCCCGCTTAAATCAGATCCACCAAAAGGATCGTAAAAGCCCCGCTGGACGAAAACCAACCGATGTGGTGATGTTCAAAATGTTGGTGTTGCAGAAGCTGTACAACATCAGTCATGAAGCACTGGAGTATCAGGTGAACGACCGCTTGTCCTTCATGCGTTTTCTAGGCTTTGGGCTGGAAGACAAGGTGCCTGATGCTACGACTGTATGGTTGTTCCGTGAAAACCTGCAAAAGCAGGAACTGCTCGATAAACTGTTTGAGCAATTTGAATCCTACCTTCAGCAACAGGGGTATGCGGCTAAAGGCGGACAGATTGTGGATGCAACTCTCATTCCGATACCAACTCAACGCAATTCATCAAAGGAAAACGAGCAATTAAGCAAGGCAAGCAACCACAAGAGTGGGCAGAAACCCCTCATAAAGCCAGGCAAAAAGATACCGATGCCCGCTGGACGAAAAAGCACAAGAAAAGCCATTTCGGCTACAAAAATCACATCAGCATTGATGTGGAGTATGGCTTTATTCGCGGGTATGCGGTGAGTGATGCCAGCAGCCATGACAGCCAGATGTTAGGAGCGGTCTTGGATGATGACAACGCTGACCCCGATGTATGGGCAGACAGTGCCTACCGTTCAGAGGCGATTGAAGAGGTATTGGAAGGGATGGGATTTGACAGCCATATTCATGAGCGGAACTATCGCAATCGTCCATTAACCGACCGACAGAAAGACGATAACCGAGAACGCTCCAAAATCAGAGCAAAAGTGGAGCATGTCTTTGGCGATTGGACCAGCAGCATGGGAGGTAAACTGCTGCGAACGATTGGCATCAAGCGCGCCAAGATGAATTTAGGGTTGAAGAATTTGGTGTACAACTTCAAGCGGTTCGTGTTTTGGCAGGTGAGATCTGCCCAAACATCCCAGTAAGGGGAGAAAAGTGTCTAAAAATCATCGTGGGAGGGATTCAAGCCGCAGGATTGGAGCTAGGACTGATGGATGCAGCCTTATTGTTACTGCCGTGTCTCGAATGAGACTCAAAATCCACTCTGAAATTCAATTAATCGAGGTGCCCTCTAGTAATTCTTGTCGTGATTTTGCAGTTTTGAACATGTCATTAACTTACATAACCTGATTGCCTGACACATCTTTCAACGTAGGTTGGGTTGCGCTGCACTTCACCCAACCTACGGTATATCTGAGCAGTATCCTGTTGTTGTGTCATGAGTTGTTTTCTTTGATTATTTGAAGACATGGGAACACTCCTATTGATCAATTCCTGTTGATTGATGAGTTGCGTCATGAACAGGAATTGAATCACACCAGTACACTCCGCCATTCACTCTCCTTTGTGATTGAAGGTAAGTTTACGTGAACAACTCACGCTTAACAGCAGCCTTCATACCAAGTCACTTCTGGAAGTTCGTCTGATCGCAATCGATTTACAATGCCGTTTTCATCGGTTTCAAACACGATACGGTAGTTGCGATCGCCCACATCAGTTGGTATATAAGTCAGGTAATAACCACCCTGAACATATTCGTGTGGTTACACTTCGATACTTTGTAAAAGTAAACACGGACATTGCACCAACCTCATCGCCCAGTCACATCACTGTTCGATTGCTAAATTTCTGTTTTAGCAATGAGCGGAAGTTTTTCTTCTTGACATGAAATACCACTACTTTGACAGAGGTTAGGGCTTGTTAAAAAATAACTTCACGATGGTGCGTTACGCTAACGCTAACAGCACCCTACGGTTCAATAAAACCGTGAAATTGTTTCTTTACAACGCCTTAGTGTTCCTGGTGGTAAAATTTGCTCTACAACTTCCAGTGCTTCTTCAGAAGTCATCATTGAACCTCCTAAATCAGCCCTTGACGTAAAGCAACTACGGCAGCCTGTACACGATGATCAACTCCAAGTTTGTTGAAGATACCACGTACATAAGTTTTTATAGTGTTGTGACTCAGATATAGATGGGCTGCAATTTCAGAATTACTTTGACCTTCCGCCATGAGTTTCAAAACTTCTAATTTACGAACTGAGAGGTTGTGAGTAGGTGTTAAAGACATTGAGGAGGAATATTTTATTCTTTTCATGAAAACCTCTGACATTTTGCTAGAAAGGTTTTGATGACGAAAGCCCTTAATTCGACAATCTTGCCGTCACGAAAGCGCCAGATGTCACAGTACGAGTAATCAGCTGCCTTCCCGTCTTCGTCTTTCATAGTGATGTTGCCAAGTGCCGTGACAAAATCACCCTCGGCGATTAAGTTGGCGACCCTAAACGTTGGCGGCTCTACGTATGTCGTTGCCATCCATTGGCGAACGGCTTCTTTTCCGTTCAGGGTCTTATCGCCTACAAATGTCCATTCCGTGTCGTCAGCGCAGAACGACAAGAATCCTTCATAATTGCCTTCAGCGATCGCCGCGTTTGCCGCTTCTAAGATTGCTTTATTATTCTCTGACATTTGAACCTCTCCTGTACATACCCGATGAAACACTTGCTCTGATTAAGTTTTAGCTCGTGAGCATTGCCTACTCTACTGACTCTATTGTTTCCAGGGGAGCGGCGATCGATAGGGGTTTTCGCGCATATCTAGGACTTCCCAAGTTGTAGGATTGACTTGCCCTGTGACTGGGATTTCGTACCGTTGCTGTAAATCTCGTATTGCAGAAGCTGTAAT
>NZ_JAMPLI010000102.1:0-6566 GCF_039962475.1 Leptolyngbya sp. GB1-A1
CAGTTCATTGCTGAAGGTCAATCTTGATTGAAACAGGAGAAACAAAATGATACTGCAAGATAAAGTGGCGTTAGTTACAGGCGGCACATCGGGAATTGGCAGAGCAACGGCGACCCTTGCGGTATCTGCGAAGCAGCGCGCGCTCGGTGCTGCTGAAGCAAAAGTCGTGTTCTCCGGTAGACGCGACGCAGAAGGTGAAAAAACCGCCAAACTAATTCGCGAAACAGGCGCTGAATGCTTATACGTCCATTGAAACAAATTCACTAACATCACAAGCATCTGAAAGCAGTCAAGCATTGGAACTCAAGACACTTTAGATAGATAGAACCAGGAGTATTTAATCATGGTCAAAGAGCAAACTGTAGACGGACAAGCAAATTTACAAGCAACTACCAATTTGACACCAGCCCAGGAGTCTTTGCAAGCACTTTGGGAAGAGCATCTGCGACACGAGTTTGGCACTCACAACACTGAAGATGCCCTCGCCACGATGGTTGAGGATGCTTACGTCAACCACATCCCGGTAATGATTGGGGGAGTCGGGAAACCAGCACTGCGCGAGTTTTATTCCAAATACCTCATTCCACAGATGCCGCCGGACATGGAGTTGACCCCAATCTCGCGCACGATCGGAACGGATCAACTCGTGGATGAAATGGTGGCTAAGTTCACTCATACTGTTTGGATGGAATGGATATTACCCGGCGTTGCTCCCACCGGAAAACGGGTGGAAGTGCCAGTAGTAGCGATCGTCCAGTTTCGTGACGGCAAACTAGCCCACCAACACATTTACTGGGATCAGGCAAGTGTATTGGTTCAAGTCGGCTTGCTCGATCCGGGTACACTTCCCGTCGTGGGCATTGACAGTGCGCGTAAGGCGATCGATCCCAACTTACCTTCAAACACATTAATCGAGCGCGACTAAGTGTAGGAGCCAGCAAATATCAATGCCTAAACCCGCCATTTTGCAACCAGGATCGCAACTCGCCTGACCCAGCCACGTTCTATACCCGTGGTGAAAAAGGCTATCTGGATTATCCAGCCCTAGCAAAAGTTTAGAAACTTAGAAAACGAAATAACTCACATGAAAGTTTTGATTGTTCTTGCACACCCAGAGTCGAAAAGCTTTAACGGAGCAATGTTTCAGACAGCAATTGACACGTTCAAAGACTCTGGGCATGATGTTCAATATTCAGATCTCTATACCATGAGATTTGACCCTGTATCCGATCGCCGCAACTTTACGTCTGTCAAAGATCCTGACTACTTTAAGCAGCAGCTTGAAGAGATGTATGCAACTGAAGTTGGAGGATTCATTCCAGAAATTGAAGCTGAGATCCAAAAACTGGAATGGTGCGATCTGATGATTTGGCAATTCCCTTTGTGGTGGTTCAGTGTCCCTGCAATTTTGAAGGGGTGGGTCGATCGCGTCTTTGTTATGGGGCGTGTTTACGGTAATGGACATATTTATGAAACGGGCAGATTTCGAGGTAAGCAAGCAATGCTCTCGTTGACCACAGGTAGCACAGAAGAGGACTATCTTGCAGGCGGTTTTAACGGTGATATCCATGCTATTCTGCGCCCAATTCAGCGAGGGATGCTGCAATTCGCTGGTTTTGACGTTCTTGCTCCGCAGATTGTTTATGCCCCCGTTCGCCAAACAGATGCAGTTCGTCAACGTATCTTGAATGCTTTTTCGCAACGATTGCGAACCATTGAACGTGAGTTGCCGATCGCCGTAGGTCAGTATTGATCGGCATGGAACTGGCGGGACTGAATTTATGGGGCACGCAGCCAGGATCGTACTCATCCTGATTGTAGGAGGTGCTTCTTATTGCTGGCTCCTACACGTATTGCTCATTGAGTTTTTGACAAAGTAACATAACCATTCACAACAAGAGGTAACTATCATGATGCTGAAAGACAAGGTTGCTTTAGTGACCGGAGGAACATCGGGAATCGGCAGAGCAACCGCGATCGCTTATGCCCAGCAACAAGCAAAGGTGGTGGTGGTTGGTCGTCGAATGGATGAAGGTGAAGAAACGGTTCGATTAATTCAGGAAGCTGGCGGAGAGGCGATTTTTGTGCAAGCAGATGTCACAAAAGAAGCCGATGTTGAAGCAATGGTTGATAAAGCGGTGAGTGTTTTTGGTCGGTTAGATATTGCCTTTAATAATGCAGGAACTGTCGGCGAAAATCCCTCATTGATTGAGCAAACAGAAGCTGAATACGATCGCATTATGAACGTCAATGTCAAAGGCGTTTGGTTGTCTATGAAATATGAAATTGCTCAGATGTTGAAACAGGGAAGTGGTTCGTTCGCCTCTGGCGGCACTATGTGCATCGTCAATACGGCATCTGCGAATGGAGTCGTTGCACTTCCTAGCGTACCCCTCTACACCGCGAGTAAACATGCGGTAGTAGGCTTAACAAAAGCTGCTGCGCTCCAATATGCCAAAGCAGGTATTCGCATCAATGTCGTTGCACCAGCAGCAATCGAAACAGATATGTTTGAAGCAGCTACAGGTGGGCAAGATGAAGCCAAAGCTTATATAACAGGACTTCACCCGATCGGACGGGTTGGAACACCGCTTGAAGTTGCAAATGCAGTCCTGTTTTTATCATCTGATATGGCATCGTTCATAACAGGTGAAACATTGATGGTAGATGGTGGGTATGTAGCGCAGTAGTCGAAAGGCAGTGCGACACGTTGCGGCCAAGTGGCGATCGACCTGCATTATCTGCTCGATCACTCTCCGTGCCGTTGGTTCCTCAAGAGTATCCAGGTAGTACGCAGTGTTTGATTGAGCAGTAATACATCCAAAGGAGTCCATCATGACGACAACACTTGCAGGCAAAGTTGCACTGGTAACGGGTGGTTCTCGCGGTTTAGGAGCGGCGATCGTAGGGTAGGCGAAAGATCAAAACTTTTACACTCACAATTAACGCAAGGATAAAGAAATGGCTAAAAAATTTAGTGCAAAATCGACCGCCGACGAGGTGCTTTCCGGCATTGATCTCAAGGGAAAGCGATTTCTCATTACGGGTGTATCGTCGGGCATTGGACTCGAAACCGCCCGCTCACTGGTCGCTCACGGGGCTAGTGTCGTCGGCGCGGTCAGAAACCTCGCTAAAGCTGAGCCAGCCACTGCATCAGTTCGTGATGCCGCTTTGCAAGGAGGTGGCAGCCTGGAGTTGATCAACCTTGATCTGGCATCCTTGCAAAGCGTTCGTGCCTGTGCGGATAAACTGTTGGCTGACGGTCAACCGTTCGATGCCATCATCGCCAACGCTGGCGTTATGGCAACTCCGTTCGGTCGGACGATCGATGGCTTTGAAGTCCAGTTCGGAACGAACCATCTTGGTCATTTCGCCCTGATCAATGGGATCGAGCCGTTGCTCGCCGATAATGGACGGCTGGTCGTCCTGTCGTCGCTCGCGCATCGCGGTGCCGATATCGACTTGGACGATCCGAATTTCGAGCAGCAGGCGTACGATCCATGGGTTGCCTATAGCCGATCGAAAACCGCCAATTCACTGTTTGCTGTGGAGTTTAACAGACGGCATCGTGATCGCGGCATTCGGGCTGCTTCGGTGATGCCCGGAAACAGTCTCACGGACCTACCCCGCCATTTCTCGCAGGAGGAGTTGCAGGGACTTTTACAGACCGTTGACGCAGCGCGCACCGAAGCGGGTCTGCCGCCGAAAGAGTTGAAAGAAATTCCGCAGGCAGCCGCGACATCGGTCTGGGCAGCAGTCGTGGCTAACAAAGACGAGATCGGTGGACACTATCTCGAAGATTGTGCGGTCGCGCCGATCAATGACACACCCAACCCATTTGCCGACGGTGTCAGATCGTATGCGCTTGACGTGAACAAAGCTAAGCAGCTCTGGGCGAAAAGCGAGGAATTGATCAGCGCTGCGTTTTGAAGGTTATCGCGCAAGAATCTGAAAAACTGCCTAAGAATCTGAAAGAAACCGAGCATTAGAACTCATTACACTTCGGTTAATTAGATGAGAATCCAATGCAGCATTCATAGGAGATTGCAATGCCTTACGTTACTGTTGGTCAAGAAAACTCTGCAACCATCGATCTCTACTACGAAGATCTTGGAACAGGACAACCGATTGTACTGATTCATGGATTTCCATTGAACGGACATTCCTGGGAGAAGCAGGTTTTAGTTTTACTGAATGCAGGATATCGAGTAATTACCTACGATCGCCGAGGATTCGGTGCTTCCAGCCAACCCTCGTTTGGTTATGACTACGATACCTTTGCCGCAGATTTGAATACACTCATGACCAAGCTTGACTTGCAGGATGCTGTGTTAGTCGGCTTCTCAATGGGAACAGGTGAAGTCACACGTTATCTTGGCAAATACGGCTCAGAGCGGGTGCAAAAAGCCGTGCTGATGGCTCCCGTTCCACCGTTTCTGTTAAAGACAGACGACAATCCAGAGGGTGTTGATCAAAGCGTTTTCGATGACATTATGAAAGCGATTGTTGAAGACCGTCCAGCCTACTTTTCTACATTCTTCCAGGGCTTCTTCAATGTGGACGTGCTGCTGGGCGATAGCGAAGCAGTGCCCGCAAAGCGGGGTCGCATCAGCAATGAAGCGATTCAAGCCAGTTGGAATGTAGCAGCAGGGGCTTCTGCTAAAGGGACTTTGGACTGTGTACCCTCCTGGCTGACTGATTTCCGCGATGATCTGCCCCGCATTAATGTACCGACTCTAATTATTCATGGCGATAGCGATCGGATTTTGCCGCTTGAGTCCACCGCAGCAAGACTTCCAAAGCTGATTAAAAACAGTCAACTGGTTGTCATTCCTGGTGGGCCGCACGCCATCAACTGGACTCACGCTGATCAGGTCAATCCCCTGTTGCTGCACTTTCTTCAGCAGGAATAATTAGTGATCTGCTGCATTTCTGGCTTGCGAAAAAACTCTGTGATTCACCCTGTTGAGTCAGGCTCAAATGATACACATATTTGTCTAGTTCTGAAGAGGCAATTCTATGACTGTCCCCACTCAAACGTCTCGAACCGTGCGTTTCCGGAGACTTCTCTTTACGTCGCCAGCAAACATGCAGTAATGGGGCTGACGAGATCGGCAGCTCTGGACTATGCCAAACAAGGTATTCGGATCAATGCCATCAATCCTGGTCCGATTGCGACTGACTTCATGGCTCGTGCCGCCGACCAGTGGAGTATCCCGTCCGATGATCTCGGGTCTATGGTTCCAATGGGTCGGATCGGTCAGGCAATGGAAATTGCTCAAGCGGTTATGTTTCTCTGCTCTGATGCTGCCAGCTACATCACTGAGCAACCGTTTGCGATCGATAGTGGATAGACAGCAAGTTGATTGAAACAGTTCTATCTAGAACACAAAACTATAGCCCTCCACACACAAGGACATGGCGATGCGTAGACTCGTGAGTTCACCAGATGCCGTTGGCAACCTCACCTTTCAAGACACTGAAGTTCCCACTCTGAATGCTAACGAGTGCTTAATTCGCGTCAAGGCATTTTCGATGAATCGGGGCGAACTTAAGCGATCGCAAAATGATCTACTGGGCACTCCAATTGGCTGGGATGTCGTTGGCGTTGTTAAACAAACAGCACAGGACGGTAGTGGCCCACCCACAGGGACAAAAATTGTTGCCCTCTCCATCCGCTCGGAGGGCTGGGCAGAATATGTAGCAATTCCGACTCGCTTTCTGGCTATTATTCCCCAGGGCGTATCAGATACCGATGCCGCCACACTGCCCGTCGCGGGGTTAACAGCACTGTATGCAGTGGAAAAGGGATCTCGTTTACCAGGAAGTCGAGTGTTGATCACAGGGGCAACAGGGGGAGTGGGACTCTTCGCCATGCAGCTTGCTCAGATGATGGGAGCTAGCGTCGTTGCCCAAATTCGTCAGCCAGTGCAAAAAGCATTTGTGCGAGATTACGGCGCAGATGAAGTGGTGCTAACCGAAACCGGGCAAGAAGCCAAGCAGTTCGCGCCTTATCGACTGATCGTTGATGGAGTAGGAGGTGAATTGGTCGGGACGCTAACTGCGTTTTTGGCTAAAGGAGGCACCTGCGTTTGTTATGGCAGTAGCAGCGGCAATGAGATGAAGCTGTCCCTACCAGACTTCTATTTCGAGAATGGAGGACAGCGCACGCTTTACGGGTTCACGCTGTACACCGAAGTAGAGATGGAAAGTGCTAGTTCTGGGCTGGCTCGTCTACTGAGGTTAGTTGAGCAGGGGCGGCTCAAAACGCACATCGATCGAGCAGTTTCATGGCGTGAAGCAGGCGTAACAGCGGCTGATTTGATCGGGCGCAGATTTTCAGGTAAGGCTGTGCTGCATGTGGACTAATTGTTGTTCATTGGCTGAGTTATGTCAGCCACACAGGAATAGATTATCGCTGAGCTTTATTTGCAAAGGATGAAACGATTTACCTTGTTTACTTTCCTGTATCTCGCGCTGGGAGTTTGTCTGACAGCGATCGCGCTTGGATACCCAAACCTGCCTTCGGGTCTTCAAACCAGCCTGTTCATCAATGCAGGATTATC
>NZ_JAMPLI010000103.1:0-6520 GCF_039962475.1 Leptolyngbya sp. GB1-A1
ATATCAAAGTCAAGGGCGTATGGAAGTATTTGTACCGAGCGGTTGACTCAGAGGGCAATACGCTGGACTTTCTACTGAGCGCAAAGCGAGATAGCAAGGCAGCGGCACGATTCCTTCGCAAAGTCCTGAAAGGTCAGCACACTCATGCTCCACGGGTCATTACCGTTGATAAAAATGCGGCTTATCCCGTCGCGATCGAGACATTGAAAGAGGATGAGATGATCGATCAGGAGACCGAATTACGGCAGAGCAAATATCTGAATAACGTAATTGAGCAGGATCATCGAAACATCAAGCGGATTATGAAACCGATGATGGGATTTAGGACGTTCAACAGTGCAAGAAGAACATTGAGCGGAATCGAAGCGATGAATATTATCAGAAAAGGAAAAGTCAAGGGCATCGTACAAGGGGATATTGTATCTCAAGTCAGATTTATCGAAGCGATCTTTGGAATTGCTGCTTAAGGGAATGCAAACGTTACCGATTGGTTGTCCTTAAACAGTTTTTACGACACAACCCCTGCTGCTGCGGCAAACTTGAGGGAATTTCGACGCGACGATCGAGAGCCGTCAGATATGATTGCGACCCTCAGTAAGTCATATTTAAAGGGGAAAGGGAAAGAGCTACAGCTTGTCTAGTGGTTGGGTCAATTAGTGAGTTGGATAAAGCCACTTCTTAAACAATTTTGTCAAGCGCGGCATCACTAAATAAGTAAGAACTAAAACCACTAGCCCAGTCGTAATCGATTGGTTGAGCAAGATAGGTAAACCAGATAGAATCGGTGACAGCAAGCGACTGAGAACTGCAAGGGTAACGAAAACGCCTAACCATGTCACCAGTGCCATTTTGTAGCGAGGCGGAGATTTGAGGGGTTGGTTAGGCAGGCTAAACCAGGTTTCTAGTCCAGTTAGGGTCTGAATTGCTTCTGGCTTTTCAATTAAGGGCTGCAATCGCTCGATCCATTCTTGCCGCACCTCAGACTCTAGCCAGGTTTTGAGGTTGTTGTAGTGATCGAATTTGAGAATCACCACATATTCAGGATGAGCATGGTCGCGGGGTCGAATCGCGCTGACTCCTAAATGCCCTTTGAATGTTCGCGCATCTGCGGCGATGCCCCGAAACCATTCTTCATAGCCTTGCTCCCGTCCGGGTCGGACGATATGAGAGATTACGGCTGTTACCTGATGATTGTCTTCATCTGCGCCGATCGCTAAGGGTTCATCTAACATGAGGTTCGACCTTTGCTATTTTTTGCTGTTCGCAATCTATCAGTGAGCAATTGCATTCTTTAGAGCCGCTTGAGCATTGGCGATCGCCAAATTGCGAGCCTCATTTTCCAAGACCAGACTATCGGCGTGAATGAAGTCAATCTCGGTGATGCCAATGAAGCCAAAAGTGATGAACTCTTTTGATAAGGTGCGTGAAACGGAACGATCGCCTTGTGGATTGGCATCAATGTGAAGAAGATGAGTTATGGGAAGAATTGCTCCTGGTAAAGAGCAAGTACAGTTTGTCATTCACGCAGTTTGAGTTCCTGAAAACAGGGCAATCAACTCCAGAGACGGTGCCTGATTGCCCCGTGCCATCAAGTCTTTACCCTGTAACGCCACTGCCACTCGCGCCACGTTAGCCCCGTGATGGTAGGCACACTGGAGCATCTCAGCGGTGATGCCAATCGGCTCCATATTGGGACCGCCGCTTCTGCCATGAGCGCCCCAGTGACTACCAGCCACGCCTGCTCCGGGCGTAGTCTTGGGCAGCGGCACGATGATCATGCCTGCCCCTGCCATTGCCGCAAGCAGTCCTAGCTGCGTAATTTCGACGCCCGCTCCGGCATTGCCATAGCCACCGCCCACCGAAAATACGCCGCCAACTTTGCCAACTAACTCATCAGTCAGCCACAGCACCTCAATCGTGTTTTCAATGAACTGCTTCACTCGTGCATCAGCGGAGCGGTGACGCACAGGCGTACCGAGCAGCAGCGCATCACAGGCGCGAACTTCTTCTTTGGTTGCTGCTGTTGCCTCGCGCAGAATCACACTCGTTGCTGCGATCGATCGCGCCCCGTCGGCAACAGCCTCAGCCATCTTGTGCGTATTCCCCAGCGTTGAGGTGTAAACTACCAGGATGTTTGTCATGGCAATTATCCTTACGCTTCCAGAAACTTGGACAGGATTTCCTGGTACATGATGGTTTGAATCGTCTGCCCGACTCCTTCTGACCAGGAATTGGCAAGTTCTGCCATCACCTGATTGGTTGAGGTCAGTGTAACCCCATGCTTTTCCATGCGCCGGAGGGCAGTTTCGTCTGCGATCGCCGTCGGTGAGCCGCCTGCATCTACGACAACCTGTACTTCAAATCCATCTTCGATCGCGCTGATGGCGGGATAGACGATGCAAACGTCGTTCGTCAACCCTGCCATAATCAGCTTTTTCTTACCTGTGGCGATTACTGCATTTCTGTACTCATCGTATTCCCAGCAGTCCACCACACCGGGACGTTTAATGCGCTTGCTGTAGGCTTCGGGTGCGATTTCCTGTAGGTCATCGAGCAGCAAACCCTGAAAATGATCTTCCATGCTGCTGGTTAACACCAGTGACATTCCACTTTCAACTGCCACACGAGCCAACGCGCGAGTATTTTGCACAATCTCCTCGCGGGGCAAGTTGCGAGCCAGTTTGATCGTGCCCTGCTGATGATCAATCAACAGCATTGCTGCATTCTCAACAGTAAACTTGTTCTTCATGAGATTCTCCTTAGGTTCAACGGGCTGAACAGGTCATCTTCATCAAATTGAAATATTGGTCTCCGCTAAGTTGCAAAGGACGATCGCCCACTCAGCGGAGACAACACCAACAATCAATTACGCATGAGTCAAAGCAGTTGCTTTTGCATTGCTGGGAGGTGCACCATGTACCATCGTGTAGGCATACTCCACGCCCACACCGTATGCGCCTGAGTGTTCCTTGACGATCTCAATCACGGCATCGTAGGTTTCCTTGCGTGCCCAATCGCGCTGGTATTCCAGCAGCACTTGTTGCCACGTCACAGGAACGGCTCCCGCTTGAATTAACCGCTGCACTGCCATGTCGTGCGCGATTTGACTGGTACCGCCAGAGGCATCCACAACGAAGTAGACTTCATAACCCGCTTCGAGGGCTTGAATGGCAGGAAAGACCAGACAAACTTCTGTCCAGAGCGCTGCGATCACCAATTTTTTGCGACCAATGCGCTCGACTTCGGCGACAAATTTGGTGTCTTCCCAAGAGTTCATGCTGGTGCGTTCGATCGGCGTTTGATCTGGGAAGAGTTCCAGCAGTTGCGGCCACATATAGCCGCTGAAGCTTTGGGTTTCAACCGTCGTCAAAATGGTGGGTACATTGAACACTTTGGCGGCTTTCGCTAAACCCACCGTGTTGTTGATTAGCGTTTGGCGATCGATGCTTGCCACACCAAACGTCATTTGCGGCTGATGGTCGATGAAAATGATGGTGGAGTTTTCTGGCGTTAGCAGGCTGTGAACGGTCATGGGGTTCTCCTAAGTTAGGGTGAATCGATTCGTTGCAGCATGAACTTGGGGCAAGAGGTGATCTTCCCAGTCATACTCTTTGTCATATAAGCGGAGACAAAGGCTGTGGTTTAAAGAGAATCGACTCGCGAGTTCTCTAGTCAATCAAGTCATTTTTGACTGATTTAAAGGCTGATATTCTGTGCCTGCATTGCTCGCTGTACACCTGCATCGTTTGCCATTTGGGTTAGGAAACGATGCAAATTGGCATAGTCAGTGAAGAGTTTTGGTAGGGTGTTGCCCCAACGACAGAAGACGAACAGGTAGGCATCCAGAATTGTGCGGCGATCTTCTACCATGTAGGTGCGATCGCTCATGTGGCGATCGAGCAGTTGAAAACAAGCATCAATCTGTTTGTAAGCTGCTTCTCGAATCGCGTGATAGTGATGCTCATCCGTGATGTAGCGCTGTGGCACGAAGTAAGGGTAGAAGGCGGGATGCACGTCTCCGGTGAGGTAAGACATCCACTTGTGCATTTCATACCGTGCTTCTAGCGTTGGACTCGCCCCCAGATGCTCGTCGGGAAACTTCTCAGCAAGGTAGAGCAAAATTGCTTCTGCCTCAGTCAAGATCCGACCATCCTCCTCAATCAGAGCAGGCACTTTACCGACTGGATTCACGGCGAGAAAGTCTGGTTCACGAGTTTTACCTCGCTCAACTCGACCCAACTCAAACGGCTTGCCAATCCATTCCAAAACGATGTGAGGGGCAAGTGAACAAGCTCCGGGCATATAGAACAGCTTCATGGCACTTCTTTCTGTAGGCGATCGCCTAACGGTATTGACTATGCCGCCATGTCGAAGAGCAGCACTTCGGTATCGTTGACAGTTCCTTGCAGCGTAATGGCAGCTTCGTTGGCGATCGCAACTCCATCGCCAGCAGTGAGCGTTTGCTCGTTCAACTGCACTGAACCTCGCACCACTTGCAACCAGGCAGTTCGCCCGTTAGCAAAGGTGTGATTGACCTTTTCACTTTGATTTAGAGCGGCGGCATAAAGGTTAACGTCTTGATGAATGGTGATCGAGCCGTCTCGACCATCTTGGGAACCGACGAGGCACAATCTACCGCGCTTGTCTGCCTCAGTGAAGGTTTTCTGCTCGTAACCCGGTTCAATTCCTTTTTGCTCTGGCAAAATCCAGATTTGCAGAAAGTGGACTGGCTCTGTTTTCGAGGCATTGTATTCGCTGTGTTGAATGCCCGTTCCCGCCGACATCCGCTGCACATCTCCCGGACGAATGATCGAGCCTGTGCCGATGCTGTCTTTGTGTTCTAACGCGCCTTCGAGGACGTAGGAAATGATTTCCATATCCCGGTGTCCGTGAGTACCAAAGCCTTGACCAGGGGTTACTTTATCTTCATTGATGACGCGCAAATCGGCAAATCCCATGTGGTTGGGATCGTAATACTCGCCGAAAGAGAAGGTGTGACGACTATCGAGCCAACCAAAGTTTGCAGTTCCTCGTTCTTGAGCGGGTCGAATCGTAATCATCTTGTGTGTCTCCGAAAGGGTGGAGCAATTTGTTTTAGTCACACTGCTATTATGGATTGGATTCAATAAAAAGACAATATGCTATTTCATATACAGATTGTCTCCAATATGGCTACAATATTTAGACGATGGATAAGTTTGGCAGTATTCGCGCTTTTACTCAAGTTGTGGTTTCGGATGGCTTTGCTGCTTGTCGAGTTTCAAATTCTTTTTCGTATCCCCACGAGATGTGCAACGAGGATAGCCGGATCGCTCTAGAAGTGCTGTGTGGAGCGGAATTGAGGGATTGTTCGGACGGATAATTTGGATCGCCGGGTTGATCGACTGGAGTAGGTAGAGATGGGGATCGCCGTACTGGGACAAAAGCGGAGCGGGGTCGAGCTAGAGGTTCGGGAAGAAGAGCGGTTGCGAGTACCGAATTGGTTTGGGGAGGCAGTGTTGTTGGGACAGTACTGGATAGAGAGCGGGTTGGTCGGCTACCTGGAAGAAGAAGTGCGGGTGGTACGGGGACGGATGGGACGGTACGAGGTAGTAGATTTTGTGCTGTTGCTGAATGCGTATGCGATCAGCGGAGAGAAGACGCTGGCAAATTTCTTCCAATCCCTGGCACCTGTAAAGGAGGTGCTCATGAGCGTATGGGGACGATCGCATTGTCCATCGGGATCGAGTCTGAGTCGATTTTTAGCAGCAGTAACCCCAGAAGCGGTAGGACGACTGCGAGAGTTATTCGAGGCAGATTTAGGTCGGAACGGAGTGCGAGTGATGCAGGGAGTGGGGATGTTTGATCGCGTTGAAGATCACTACATGGTGTTCGACGTGGATGGGACCGTGAGTGCAGCGCGACAGCGGGCAGTGGAATCAGATCGGAGCAATTATCCGCCAGTGCAGCGACGGAGTGAGCGAGCCTGTGCACCGGGGTACAAAGGACGGAAGCGGGGGGAAGTGAGCCGGACGCGAACGACTATAGCGGTGGCACAAACGAGCGAGTGGCTGGGAACGTATGGGGGAGCCGGGAATGGGGATGCGAAAGGTGAACTGGCGCAGGCGTGCCGGGTGATCGGACGCTACTTGAAACAGCAGGGCTTGAATATAGCGCATGGCTTAGTGCGGCTGGATGGTTTGTATGGGACGGCAAGCCTGGTAAGTGTGGTGCAGCAAGCGGGGTTAGGGTATATCTTGCGCTGCCGGGACTATCACCTGTTGAAAGAGCCAGGGATTGCCCAGCGGCTAGAGACGGCAGCAGCTTGGGAATGGCAAGAGATAAGCAGCAATAGTTTCAGCCAACTCATAGACCTGGGGTATGTGGAGGCAATGAAACGAGGCTACGCCACGCCAATGCGGATAGTTGCGGTGCGAACGCCGGAGAAATTGCACCAAGCGCGGATCGGCAAACGGCTGAAGAAATACGTGTACGAGCTATTTTTGACCTCGCAGTCCGTAGGGAGCCTCAGTGCTCTGGA
>NZ_JAMPLI010000104.1:0-5699 GCF_039962475.1 Leptolyngbya sp. GB1-A1
AGGATCGTCGGCCTATTAAACGCATTGTGAGATCGATGATGGGATTCGAGTCCTTTAATAGTGCTAGAAGAACCTTGAGAGGAATTGAAGCGATGAACATGATTAGAAAAGGATAAGTGAAAGGGATAGAACAAGGGGATAGTGTGTCTCAAGTAAGGTTTATTGAATCAATCTTTGGAATTGCTGCATAGAACAGAGCGAATGATGTAGATTATTCAGCGTTAAAAATTCTTGCGACAGAACCCAAAGACTTGACCTTTGACAAAACCTTGTCTGCTGATACGCCTGAACCGAAATGGGCGGGTCAGATTGAACAGTGTGTTTTTGGAACCGGAAACGGGTGGTTTGATGAAATTGTCTTCTTCCATCGGGCATCGGGTACCGTCATTTTCACCGATCTGATCATGGACTTTGACCCGGCCACTTTTTCATCGATCGCCCAGGCCACAACTCGGTGGAATCAGATGTATCGCCATACTCCACTTGGGATTCAACTCGCCCATACTCTAAACCGTTCGACTTTACGGAATGCCCTCCAGACGATTCGAGCATGGCAGCCTGAACGGGCGATCGTAGCTCATAGTCCCTGGTTATGCATGGAGGGTAAACAACAGGTCGCAGACTTTTTGGATTCTGCTTTTGATTGGCTCGCCCCACAACCCGCCATTGTTGAATCTGTAATGACGATAGTCCGTCTTCTAATTCTCTTTATAATTGTCTTGCCAATTCACGTACTGATTGTGTTAATTGCCGACATCATCACTCCAAAACTAATAAACTGGAGTGGAAGTAAATAAATTTTAAAGTTCATCTTTAACTACAAATTACGGTTAAAGATTGGCGGTAGGTTAACAATCAAGCAAAATCATGACACTATAGATTGCTTGCGATATTGATTTGGTGGCTGTCCCATCTGACGCTTAAACGCTTTGCTAAACGCTGTTTCAGACTCATATCCTACTCGTTCAGCAACCTCTCCTACCGTCAAATTGCTCGATCGCAACAACTCAACTGCCCGAATCATTCGCCAACGGGTAATGTATTGCAGCGGTGCTTCTCCCATTAACCACTTGAATCTCGCTGCAAATCCAGAACGTGACATATTCACCCGTTTCGCCAAATTTTCTACGGTCCAGTTTGTTTCAGGTTGATGGTGAATCAGAGCCAGAGCAATACTGATTTGTGGATCAACCAATCCACGCAACCAATTGCTATCATCCGGCTTCAGGCTACTGAGACAGGCTCTTACTGCCTGAATGAACACAATATTTGACAAGTAGGTAATCATCATTTCTGCACCCGGACGGTTCGATGCTGTTTCGCAGGCAATAAATTGCAGTGTGGAATCCAACCACTCTACCGCTCGTCCTTCTTCTCCTTTAATCAACAGCAACGGTGGCAGGGCAGAGAGTAAAGGATTGATCTCACGGTTTTCAAAACTGGCTTTACCACACAAAACAGTTGTTCCTGTTCCGCCACCACCATAGCTTAGTGTTAGTTGTCCTTGACAGGGGCGATGAGACAGCAATTCTCCCAGGGTTACGACCGGACTATCGGGGTGATCGCGCAAGACATGAGCAACGCCTGTTGGCAGCACCACCAAATCACCCCCCACCAACGGAATTTGTTCATCTACCCCTTCTACCTCCAGCCAGCAGTGACCGCGCATCACTACATGAAATGAGGCATCTGCCATCGCCTCAATCTGCACACCCCAAGGGGCTGAGAACTCGGAGCGACAATGGACGGTGCTGTCTAATTTGACAGATTTAAGAATTTCAGTCAGAGCATCCATCTGATTAGCAAGAATTGGACGATTGAATAGGAATAATAGCTTTTCTGCCATTCTATATCCAATTACTCAGGTTTATAACTGGAGGAAAGTTGAGTTTTTGGAGTCATACCAATGTCGATCGCAATTGCAGGAGCTACCGGAAATACAGGTGGACGGATTGCCCAACAATTGATTGAAGCTGGAGCAGATGTCACTGTTTTAGTAAGAAATTCCGAAAAGCTGAGTTCATTGGTTCGTCAAAATGCGACCGTCCATCAAGGTTCGTTGGAGGATATTCAGTTTGTGATTGAGGCAACCCAAGCTGCAGAAGCTCTGTATTGGGTTGTGCCGTACAACTTTGGTGCTTCCAATTTTCGGGCATATCAGCATCATGTGGGCAACGTTGCGGCGTCTGCTGTTAAAGCGAATCAAATCCCCTATGTAGTCAATCTTTCCAGTAACGGAGCTCATTTACCGCAGGGGATGGGTCCTATTTCTGGGTTGTATGAGGTTGAGCAGCAGTTGAATGCGGTTGCACAAAACATCGTCCACTTGAGACCGGGTTTTTTCATGGAAAACTATCTGATGCAGCTTGACCCAATTCGCAGTGCAAACAGTGTATTTTTACCCATTGCAAGCGATCGCCGTCTCGCCATAATTGCCACCCAGGATATTGCAGCCGTCGCAGCAGAGTTATTGTTGCAACGAAATTGGAGCGGACATTCTGTATTGGGATTGCATGGTCCTACTGATTTAAGCTTTGACGAAGCAGCAGCGATTTTGAGTCAAGAGTTAGGGCGATCGATTGTCCATGTGTCGATTACATCTGAGCAGTTTCGAGCAGAGTTATTGAGGATAGGCGCTAGTGAGAGTGTCGCGGCAGACTATGTAGAGATGTGGCAGAGTTTGAGCCATCCGGAGTATTCTCCCGCAGAACCGCGCACATCACAGACAACGACACCCACAACATTTTCTCAATTTGTGCGGGAACAATTATTACCCCATTTGAGCCAACTCATCCCTGCCTAGGCTAATTGAAGTTGAGGTAGGAGCGATCGCTTTACTGCCAACGCCAACCCAATGCCAGCGCGATCGCTCCCATTGCAACCATCAGCCCACCTGCCAATCGATAGGTCACATCTAAACCAACAACACTACTCAACGGTTGGCTGAGAATGGGTGAAACAAACTGACCCAGAAAAAAGGCGGTCGTTAATCCACCCAACACCACTCCCTTCTTGATGGGTTCGGTGAATACTCGCATTGTCCACCGCAGTTCTGCCCTGTCCCGGCGAACACCTAAGAAAAAGTAGGCTGCTCCATGTGGGTACTTCTACAGTACCCGCGCACAAGGATGCAAAACACGAGCCGATCGCCCTAACTTAAAGCGGTCGGCTGAGGCTACTGCTCTGTGCTTAAGAGGGTTCTTATTCTGAAACTTTGTCCTTGAACAGTTTGCCAGCCGAGAATGCCGGAACCTTGCTGGCGGGAATCGTCATCACTTCCCCAGTCTTGGGATTGCGTCCTTCTCGTTCCTGCCGCTGGCGTGGCTCAAATGTACCAAAGCCCACCAGCGTTACTTTTTCACCGGAAGAAACCGCTTCCATAATAGATTCGATCGCAGCCGTCGGAATGGCATCGGCTTCCTTCTTACTAACGTCTGCTTTTTCAGCGATCTTATCTACCAGTTCACCTTTGTTCATCGATATTTCAGCAATTCATTACCCAGAGTATAGTAAAGCGATCGAGTCTGAAACGTGCATCTTACTGTTAGCTCCGATCGCTCCAGCTTCGCCCGCACCGGAGCCGGAACCACGCATAACCCACGATTGAGGTCAAATTCTTACCCTTCCGACGACATATACCAAAGCCGGAGCAGCCGCAAGCGCTGGCAATTGATCAAAGGCAAAGTATCTACTAGAATCACGTATCGCTATCTAAACCCAATATCCAATCATTTCCTCGTCCACGACTTGGGGGAGTAAATTCTTGTGAGTTTGCAATTTGCAGTTGACCAATCGCCCTCCTTGTTCCCTGTCTAGGGTCATACCAATAGGCACTAACGGTGTTCCCTCTTATCTTCTCCAGGTTTACAGTAATTGGCATTCCAGTTGGTGTATAGATAAATGCAAAGCTGCCATCCTCTGCTCTAGCGGCTTGAATGCGATTGCCCCCCTCCCCTGCATCGCTCATCAATAAGGATTGATCAGGTACCAGTTTAGTAAATGGTCTAGACTCAAATAGCTGCCGCAAATAGCCCATCTGAGTTGCACCCGGATGTTGAAGTGCTCCTCGCCAGGGAGTTCTTGCAGAAGATATCGGTCCACGACCAGGTTGCCACATTTGCCAAATGTTGTGGTTGCCATAGGTGTGACCACACGCCCCTGCCAACATTGACCAATACGCGGCTTTTCTAACATCAAACTCATCAAACCAACCATTTTCCGGCTTCCAGGCGATCGGATGGTCTTCATAACAGGGTTCTCCATCCAGGGTGGGCTTGATAGGAGTTAGCGCATAGTTGGCAGTCGTCGTTTCGTAGTTGGCAATATTGGGTTCACTGTGACCAGACTGGAACATATTAAAGTCTAACCAATCCTCGTTGTGGAACCATGTTGCTGAGTTATTGCCACCTTGAGGATGAAAGGTGATTAGATGGTTGCCCCCATCTCCTCGTTTTAAGCCCCTTGCCATTGATCGAATAATATTAAGATGAGTTTCATTTTCAGGACTGCGATCGCCCCCCAAAATCCAAATGATTGGTTTGTTTTTATAGCGGTTGCCTAAATATTCACCGAAGATGGCAGCATTCTCAGGAGTAAAAATTTCTGGTCCAACTCCCCACTTTTTATTCCACTTGTCGCCCCAAGTCGGCAGCATACCGATAAATAAGCCGCGTTTTTCTGCTTCGTCAACAACAAAATCAACATGACGAAAATAGGCTTCATTGGGTCGAGTTGGATCGTTCTGACTCAGGGGCACATCACCATAGGAATTGGGTTGTCCCAATCCGTCTAATTCTGCCAGCACCACTGCCTGAATGACAGTAAACCCTTTACTGGCACGATCCTGCAAATAAAGAACTGCTTCCTCTCGATTAAGGCGATGAAACAATTCCCAAGCCGTATCCCCCAGATAGAAGAACGGTTGCCCATCTACGTTCAACAAAAACCGCTTGTTTGCTTCCACTGTTAAGCGTTGAAAAGATGTTGAGTTCGTGCAGGATGCAAGAAGTTTTGAGCCACAAACGGCCAAAGTTAAACCCAAAAACGTTCGACGGGTAAAAGCTTGAGACATAGGGCGATCGCAACAAAGGAGAGTTCAGCATGGGCAGCTCTATTATCTCTATGACTCAAATCATTGGGTCTATCAACAGATTGCCTTGTCCAAAACTTCAAGCTTTGAGCTTGCCTCTAAACAAGGACTCAAAACTACTGCTTATCCAGCAGAAAACCATCTCTGTTCTAAAATTTCAAACTCTCAGCGGCACGATCAGAAATAAGCCCAATACATACAGCCTTTTTTAGGCAAGTAATCTAAGCTATCAGCTCAGTCGAAACCCGATCGCCCCAACTGCTGCCTCGACCTGCTTCTCTGGTACTTCTAAATACCGTTGCAATGCTGCAAGCGATCAATGCTCTGAAATCTCCTGAATCACGCGCAGGGGCACACCCGCCCCCGACATCATCGTTAGAGCCGTCCGCCTGAAGCTATGGGTTGATACGCACCTAAACTGGATGGGTTGAACCAATCGGCATCTCACAATTCGGACATTGCCCTGTAAAGAGGGGATGGGTGTCCAGTAAGCCCAATAGACTTGTCGGGAAATAAGCAAGAATAGAAGGCAGAAATGGGATAAGCAAATGCTGGATATTGAACGGGTGCTGACACAAGACCGCTTGCTGCGCGCTTTAACTGGCTTGAA
>NZ_JAMPLI010000105.1:0-5693 GCF_039962475.1 Leptolyngbya sp. GB1-A1
ACACCGGATGAATATGAGAAGAAATGGAATGAACAACAAAAAGGAAATGTGATATAAAAGAGACACTTCCTTAAAGTCTTCGATCTCCTGTCCGAATTCATGGGTTCACTTCACTATTTGCTTTTCAAAATCTGAGCAAATGCACGGTACAGTGATAGGGTTGTACATCAATCATTATGAGTTCGGGCTTCAACTCTAACTAAAGCATCAACAAATGTAAAACGCTACCCCAGGAGATTAGGGTTCAGGGTATAACCAGCGTTGGAATAGCTGGGTTAGGCGAGGCATGATCACGTAAGTGAGGAGTGCGACAACCAGTCCCGTCGTAATCAGTTGGTTGAGCAGTATTGGTAACCGGGAAAAAAGCGGTGCCAGTAGACGACTCACGACAGCGAGTGTAACGAACACACCCAGCCAAGTGACGGCTGCCATCTTGTAGCGAGGCGGCAGAGATCTAAGCGGCTGCTTCGGCAGCGTAAACCAGGTCTCTAGTCCGGTCAGCGTTTGAATTAACTCTGGCTTTTCAATCAGCGGCTGCAAGCGCTCAATCCATTGCCGTCGAACATCAGATTCTAGCCAGGTTTTGAGGTTGTCGTAGCGATCGAACTTAAGAATCACCACGTACTCAGGATGCACATGATCACGCGGTCGAATCGCACTCACGCCCAAATGTCCTTTGAAGGTTCGGGCATCTGCGGCAATGCCCTGAAACCACTTCTTGTATCCCTGCTCGCGCCCTGAACGAATTACATGAGAGATGATGGCGGTGACTTGAGCGTCTTCGTCTTTACCGATAGTGAGCGAATCTTCCAACATAAAGCTTGTATCTCCAATAGGCTAAGGGTTAAGCAATAGGGCACTACTCCTGAATAATCGCAATTTGGGGCAGGATGGACGATGGTGATCGCAAGCCAGCGATCGTCATCGAGGCAGCATGGCTATAGTGACATCTGCTGCTCATCCACAGGGGGTCCAGACCCCGAGAATAAGGCAATTAGCTCGGGTGAAGGAGCTTGATTACCCCGTGCCATTAAGTCTTTGCCCTGTAGTGCTGCTGCCACCCGCGCCACATTTGCTCCATGATGATAAGCACACTGAAGCATCTCATCGGTGATGCCAATCGGCTCCATATTCGGCCCACCACTTCTGCCATGCGCGCCCCAGTGACTGCCAGCCACGCCTGCTCCGGGTGTGGTTTTGGGCAACGGCACGATGATCATTCCTGCCGCAGCCATGGCTGCGAGCAGTCCCAGTTGCGTAATTTCAACGCCCGCTCCGGCATTGCCATAACCACCGCCCACAGAAAACACACCGCCAACTTTACCGACCAACTCATCGGTCAGCCACAGGATTTCGATCGTGTTCTCAATGAACTGCTTCACCCGTGCATCAGCGGAGCGATGGCGCACAGGCGTCCCGAGCAACAGCGCATCACAAGCGCGAACCTCTTCTTTGGTTGCCGCTGTTGCCTCGCGTAGAATGACACTCATTGCTTCTACTGATCGTGCCCCGTCCGCAACAGCCTCAGCCATTTTGTGCGTATTCCCCAGCGTTGATGTGTAGACCACCAGGATGTTTGTCATGGCAACTATCCTACGCTTCCAGGAATTTAGACAGAATTTCCTGGTACATAATGGTTTGGATCGTCTGCCCAACTCCTTCTGACCATGAATTGGCAAGCTCTGCCATCACCTGGTTGGTTGAGGTCAATGTAACCCCATGCTTTTCCATACGCCGGAGGGCAGTTTCGTCTGCCAGCGTTGTAGGTGAGCCGCCTGCATCCACCACAACCTGTACTTCAAACCCATCTTCGATCGCGCTGATGGCGGGATAGACGATGCATACATCATTCGTCAGCCCTGCCATAATCAGCTTTTTCTTACCCGTGGCGATTACTGCATTTTTGTACTCGTCGTATTCCCAACAGTCCACCACGCCCGGACGCTTAATTCGCTTGCTATAGGCTTCAGGTGCGATCTCCTGTAGATCATCGAGCAGCAAACCCTGAAAGTGATCTTCCATGCTGCTAGTTAACACTAGCGACATTCCACTTTCAACTGCCACACGAGCCAACGCACGAGTATTTTGCACAATTTCTTCACGGGGCAAGTTACGCGCCAGTTTGATCGTGCCCTGCTGATGATCAATCAACAGCATTGCCGTGTTCTCAACGGTAAACTTGTTCTTCATGGGATTTTCCTAGGGTTCTGAAAGGACTTTACAGATCGTTATCAGACAGAAATGTTTATCTCCGCTGAGTTTGAAGTGCGATCGCCAGCTCAGCGGAGATAACACAAATCATCAATTATGCATGAGTTAAAGCAGTCGCTTTTGCATTACTGGGAGGCGCACCATGTACCATCGTGTAGGCATACTCCACGCCCACACCGTATGCGCCAGAGTGTTCTTTGACAATCTCAATCACGGCATCGTAGGTTTCCTTGCGTGCCCAATCGCGCTGGTATTCCAGCAACACTTGTTGCCAGGTGACGGGTACAGCACCCGCCTGAATGAGCCGTTGTACTGCCATGTCATGGGCGACTTGAGAGGTGCCACCAGAAGCATCGACAACAAAGTAGACTTCGTAACCTGCTTCAATCGCTTGAATCGCTGGAAAGACGAGACACACTTCTGTCCACAGCGCTGCGATCACCAGCTTCTTGCGACCAATTCGCTCAACCTCAGCCACAAATTTGGTGTCTTCCCAGGAGTTCATGCTGGTGCGCTCGATCGGAGTTTGGTCGGGGAAGATTTCTAGCAGCTGGGGCCACATATAGCCGCTGAAGCTTTGGGTTTCAACAGTCGTCAGAATGGTAGGCACGTTGAACACTTTAGCGGCTTTTGCTAAACCAACTGTGTTGTTGATCAGCGTTTGGCGATCGATATTCGTCACTCCGAACATCATTTGGGGTTGATGATCGATGAAGATGACGGTGGAATTTTCGGGCGTTAACAAGCTGTGAACAGTCATGATGAAATAACTCCTGAAGGTTGAAGAACCGAGTTTGTTGCAGCATGGAATTGGGGAGCGCGGTGACACTTCCCTGCCATACTCCTTGTCAGCGGAGACAAAGACTATGTTTGTGCAAAAGGATCGACTTACTACCCTTTAATTGAACCTTCGACAAATAAAACTTAAAGCGTGATACGTTGTGCCTGCATCGCTCGTTGTACACCCGCATCGTCTGCCATCTGCATCAGGAAGCGGTGCAAGTTGGGGTAGTCGGTGAAGGGTTTTGACAGCGACTTACCCCAGCAACAGAAAACGAACAGATACGGATCGAGAACGGTGCGTCGCTTCTCAACCATGTAGGTGCGATCGCGCATGTGGTGATCGAGCAGTTGAAAGCAGGCATCAATCTGTTTGTAAGCCGCCTCGCGCACGGCAGGATACTGATGCTCGTCCGTGATGTAGCGCTGTGGCAAAAAGTATGGATAGAAAGCAGGGTGAACATCTCCAGTCAGGTAAGACATCCACTTGTGCATTTCATACTGCGCCTCTAGCGTTGGACTGGCACCCAAATGATCGTCTGGAAACTTCTCAGCTAGATACAGCAGGATTGCTTCTGCCTCCGTCAGCACCCGCCCATCCTCCTCAATCAAGGCTGGCACTTTACCGACTGGATTGACAGCTAAAAATTCCGGTTCACGAGTTTTGCCCCGTTCCACTCGATCGAGTTCAAACGGTTTGCCAATCCATTCCAGAACGATGTGAGGGGCAAGCGAACAGGCTCCGGGCATGTAGAACAGTTTCATCACATTCTCCTTGGGGGCGATCGCCCAATTGTCGCGCTAACCTATGCCGCCATGTCGAACAGCAACACTTCCGCATCATCCGCAGCGCCTCGCAGCGTAATCAGGGATTCCTGCGCGATCGCCACCCCATCGCCAGCCGTCAGTGTTTGACCATTAAGTTGCACTGCACCTCGTGCCACTTGCAGCCAAGCCACTCGCCCATTGACAAAGGTATAGCTAACTTCGTCGCCATCGTGTAGCGCAGCCGCATAGAGGTCAACATTTTGATGAATCGTAATCGAGCCATCGCGACCATTGCGCGACCCAACCAGACGCAACTGACCGCGCTTGTCTTCGTCGGTGAATGTTTTCTGCTCGTAGCCTGGTTCAATGCCTTTCTGTTCTGGCAGAATCCAGATTTGCAGGAAATGCACAGGCTCAGCCTTTGAGGCATTGTATTCACTGTGCCTGATGCCCGTTCCAGCCGACATCCGCTGCACATCTCCAGGACGAATCACCGATCCTGTGTCAAGGCTGTCTTTATGTTCTAGTGCGCCTTCAAGGACATAGGAAATGATTTCCATATCGCGGTGTCTATGCGTACTAAAGCCCTGAGCAGGGGCTACCTTATCTTCATTAATTACGCGCAGGTCAGCGAAGCCCATGTGATTGGGATCGTAATACTCGCCAAAGGAAAAGGTATGACGACTATCGAGCCAACCAAAGTTTGCAGCACCTCGAGCTTGAGCGGGTCGTAAGGTAATCATCGAACAAACCTCCAGTGGGTTTGAGAGGAAAAGGGGAAAGGTTAAGGGCGAACTGCCTGAAAGTTCCGTTCGCGCTTTCCTTCGTGGGGACACTATGATTATGATATAGATTCAAATAAAAGACAATATGCTATTTTATCTACAGATTGTCTCCTAAAAAGCTACAATGGTGAGTGATGGATAAGTTTGAAAGCATTCGTGCCTTTACTCAAGTGGTCAACGCCGGTGGCTTTGCGGCAGCGGCAAGAGAGATGGAACTGTCGCGATCGCAGGTCAATAAGTTGGTGATTGCCCTGGAAAACGAACTGGGTGTGCAGTTGCTGCATCGCAGTACACGAGTGGTGACGCCAACCGAAAGCGGGCTGGCGTTTCATGAGCGCTGTGTTGAGATTTTAGCGAGTTTGGAAGAAGCGGAGCGATCGATCACTCAGCTTCAGGCAGAACCCAGAGGGAGACTACGGGTGAATGCGCCAATGACGTTTGGCACAATGCACTTAGCGCCTGCTTTGGCTGACTTTCTGGTGCAGTATCCTGATCTTCAAGTGCAGTTGACCTTGAACGATCGCTTTGTAGACCCGATCGAAGAAGGCTTCGATGTGACGGTGCGAATTGCTAAACCCCAAGAGGTCGCCAGTTTGATTGTGCATCCGCTAACTCCGGCTCCACGAGTTCTGTGTGCGGCTCCGAGCTATTTGGAGGCGAACGGAACACCGACTTATCCCGATGAACTGCGCCACCATTCCTGCTTGCACTACGGTCAGCTTGCGGTTGAAAGTCAGTGGACACTGATTGGAGCCGAGGGAGAACAAACGATTTCAGTGACTGGGGTATTGTGTTCTAACAATGGGGAAGTCCTTCGAGATGCGGCAGTTCGCGGGTTAGGAATTACGATATTGCCGACGTTTGTTGTGGAACCGGAATTGCAACAAGGGACGCTGCAAAGAGTGTTGCCTAGTTATCATCCGCCTGAACTTTCGATTTCGGTGATTTATCCGGTCAATCGTCATCTGTCTACCAAGGTTCGCTTACTGGTCCATTTCCTTCAGGAACACTTTGGCGATCGATCAAATTAGAATCTCAACTGGTTGCGGGTTTTGCTCTCTGGGTGAATTTGTCTGGAAGCCTCTATCTGCTTCAACTTTCATCGACTCAAGCTAAAGTGACACAAGCCTTTTTAGCGGGATGAGAATT
>NZ_JAMPLI010000106.1:0-5581 GCF_039962475.1 Leptolyngbya sp. GB1-A1
TTCAAGCCAGTTAAAGCGCGCAGCAAGCGGTCTTGTGTCAGCACCCGTTCAATATCCAGCATTTGCTTATCCCATTTCTGCCTTCTATTCTTGCTTATTTCCCGACAAGTCTATTGCTTCAGCATCTCCCAATCACTCCGCTTGGCTTGATACTGAGGGGTCGTCGTCTCAGTCGGAGGACTCTGCCGAATCCTTTTCCAGGTGTAATTTTTTTTGAGAAGTCGCCGAACTTGTTCTTTGCCCAATTCAACTTGCCGCTCACTCGCGAGTTTCTGGCTCAGTTGAGCAGCACTATAACGCCGGGGTTCCTTGACCCATTGCGCGATGGCTTGCCAATCCGCCTCACTCCATCGTCGATGTCTACCTCGACCGGATGCTTCCCATAATCCCCCTAACCCACCAACTTGCCAGCGACGGATTGTTTCTCTTACAGTTTGCGGTGCCTAATCGAGATGCTGAGCAATTTGATTCGTCCTCCAGCCTGCTGCATTAAGTCGCAGGGCACTCGCCCGTTGTTTGACTCGTTCTGGAACTCCATCGGCGTAGCTGAGTTCGCGCAAAGGGCGATCCTCTTCTGCGGTGAGGCAAATTTGTAGGGCAGCAGGCATAATTTAAGGTAACCACATCCACTCTATCTTACGTTTTATTTGGTTGAGCTACTTAGATTCAGGTCAAGCCAACCAGGAGGGTCTTGTTTCTTAGGAGCCAAGTTGCTACATTCATCAAGTCTTCATGCAGATGATGCTTCGTTCATTTCCTTTAAACAGTTGGATGGGAACACTGAAGAAAATATGGATTAATCCTAAGTTTACTTATGGCATCTTTCTCTAAAACTTGTGCCTGTCGTAATCTTGTGCGATGCTGCACCGGAGAAGCAGGTCAGCTTTTTCTTTGGTTTCCTGTTCCCCATACCTTGACAAAAGTTGTTCCTTACTTAAAGCAAGCAGCACTTAAGTTTGAACTGATGCAAGAGCGACCAGGTTTGAGCTTGACCTGTCAACCAGGACAGGCTCAAGAAATTGCGCGTAGCGTAGCCCGTATCATAGCACCCAGGGAATTGAGAGAAACACAAGTTTTGTTTATTCGAGGGACAGTTCAGCCCCAACTGCAAGATTTTAGTGACATTGCCTCCCTGCAACGCTTCATCAAATTTGGCCAGTCCGACTGGCTGGTTGACATGCTGGCAACTGAACGCTTCACAAGCCATTTTCAACCAATCGTCTTCATTCAAGACACGTCTCGGATTTATGGGTATGAATCGCTGCTGCGCGGAATTGATGAGCAGGGCAACTTGGTGATGCCAGGACCAATTCTGGATCTCGCAACGGAAGCCGGGTTACTGCCCCAATTAGATCGCGTTGCTCGCCTCAGCACGATCGCTCAAGCAAACCATCATCAATTAACAGGACGCATTTTCATCAACTTTGCCCCAACAGCTCTCTATGATCCTGTGTCTTGTTTGCGTAGCACTGTAGAGGCGATCGACCGAGCTGGAATTACCCATGAACGAATTGTGTTTGAAGTAGTGGAGTCAGACAACCCGCAAGATTTAGAGCACCTCAGAACGGTTCTGAGCTATTACCGGGATGCTGGCTTTTCTGTGGCACTGGATGATCTGGGCTCTGGATATTCCAGCTTAAACTTGCTGCATCAGCTACGCCCCGATTTCATTAAGTTGGATATGGAGCTAATTCGAAATGTCCATCAAGACCTTTACAAAGCTTCTATTACCGAAAAACTTCTGGAAATCGCTCAGAGGCTGAACATTCAGACAGTTGCGGAGGGCATTGAGTGCGTTGAAGAACTGAACTGGCTGCAAGCAAGAGGTGCAACCTTCGCTCAAGGCTATCTCATTGCCAAGCCGAGTGCTGTGCCAGTCATGGCTACTCCTCGCTTTAATACCAGCCCCATAATGGCAACAACATCTTGTCAGCTAGTTGAGCAGCAAGTTAGACACCAGAGTGAGTCTGAACGCATTGTGGCGGCTGTCACACAACGTATTCGACAGTCGTTGGAGTTGAACGAGATTCTACAAACTACCGCAGATGAAGTTCGACAATGGTTTGAGGTAGACCGAGTCGTCATCTATCAGTTTGAGCCAGATTGGAGCGGGTTAGTCGCTGTAGAATCTTTAGCAGAAGGATGTCCATCCATTTTGGGCTTTCATGTGATGGATACTTGCTTTCAATCTACCCAGGCTGCTTATTACCGACAGGGCAATAGCCGAGCGATCGAAAACATTGAAACAGCAGGGCTATCACCATGTCATATTGAATTGCTCAGGAGTTTGCAAATCCGGGCAGATTTAATTGTGCCGATTTTGCAAAAAGAGCGGTTGTGGGGACTGTTGATTGCTCACCAATGCTACAACACGCGACAATGGCGACAATCGGAAATTAATTTGTTCAATCAGCTTGCAGGTCAGGCAGCGAGCGCCATTCAGCAATCAGAACTGTATCATCAATTACAAAGCGCCAATCAAGAACTTCAACGTCTTGCTTCGGTCGATGGATTAACCCAAGTCGCAAATCGCCGCTGCTTTGACGATAGACTTAACGCAGAGTGGCAACGGCTAGCACGAGAGCAAGCTCCTCTATCGCTAATCTTATGTGATGTTGATTGCTTCAAGCTTTATAACGATACGCATGGACATTTAGCAGGTGACGATGTATTGCGGCAAGTTGCCAGTGCCATTATGCAAGCGGCTAAGCGTCCCGCTGATTTAGTGGCTCGCTACGGTGGAGAAGAGTTTGCAGTCATTTTACCCAATACCGATGTTGATGGAGCGATCGCTATCATTAACGCAATTCAAACGAACATCAATGCATTAAAACTGCCTCATCCCAATTCTCAGGTTCGTGAATGGATAACCCTCAGCTTTGGGATGACCACGCTCATTCCTCATAGCCAGTCATCTCCTGCTATCTTAATCTCTGCCGCCGATCAAGGACTATATCAAGCGAAAGCTCAAGGTAAAAATTGTGCAGTGCAGATAAGCTTCGAAGAGGTTACTACGTTGTAAACAGAATGAAACCCTACGCAGCTTAGAGTCGAAAGCTGGAAGTTAGATCAAGTAACTAGGGATCTCCAATTGACTGTCACCTCCACCCAGCACACTGCGATTTACCCGTTGTGTCAAAGAGAGAGTCATTGCATCCATAGTCCTTACTCCCGTCCATACATCTGACGTTCCAACATCTCGGTTAATTTGTCCTTTAACTTTTCTATTGCTTGTTTCTAATGTGACTCCTGCTTTGACTACCTCATAATCCTCCTGTAAACTACGCGTAAACTTCTGGAACTGGGTTAAAGTGTTCTCGACAGCTTACTCAAGCCAAGGATCAGAGTTCTCTGAAATTCATTGCCATACGAAATGAGCAAATCCATGGGCGGTTGTGTCGCAAATACTTTTTAGTGACAAACGAAGTATCTTGTTCGCGTTTCGTTAAGCGCTAATTCCGAAGAGTGCTTCAATCAATTTTACTTGAGACACACTGTCCCCTTTGCTGATTCCCTTGACTTGTCCTTTGCGAACCAGACTCATTGCTTCAATTCCGCTTAAGGTTCGTCTTGCCGTGTTGAATGAGCCGAATCTCATCATTGGTTGGCTTAATCGCTTGATGTTGCGGTGATCCTGCTCAATGATATTATTCAGGTACTTGCTTTGCCGTAATTCTGTCTCTGCTGTGAGCGTTTCATCGCCTTTCAAGGCTTCGACTGCTCCTGAGTAGGCAGCGTTCTTGTCCACCGTAATCACTCGCGGCGTTTAAGGATGAGTCGCCTTGAGAACTTTGCGGAAAAATCTTGCGACTGCCTTGCCATCCCGCGATCGCACTAGCATGAAGTCGAGCGTGTTGCCCATTGAATCTACCGCTCGGTAAAGATATTTCCATACTCCTTTCACCTGGATATATGTCTCATCCACCCGCTAGGAATCGTTCGTTTCGCTCAAGTGCAGTCGAGCTCGCTTGTCCAGTCCTGGGACATCGCTCAACCCCCACCAATGGATCGTCGAATGATCCACTTCTACTCCCCGTTCTGCCATCCTCTCTTCTAAGTCCCGATAGGATAAGGCGTATCGACAGTACCATCGCACGCTGAGCAAGATGACGTCGGGCAAGAAATGTCACCATTGAAATAGAGAAGGTGTGGACATCGGAGGAAGAGAAAGCAAGATTGGGCTTGTCTACCTTATCCTCCACTGGTTTTTGCGACACAACCAAGTCGATTGCCTCCTAGTTCTTGCTACCCCTGCCGGGTAGGGATAGGTAATGTATATCCCTCCACCCTGTAATAGGTAAGCAATATCCCAGAAATACTTACATTTTCTTCGCGTGTGCCAATACCTGATTCTCCAAGCTCAGCTCTTGCAGATGAACTCAGTAATATTTCCTCCCGACCTGCGATATCTTCCCCTAACTTACTTGCCAGGTTCACTTCATTCCCAAATATATCTTCATTGGCAATATTGAGTATCTTTCCATACCCTATTCCAAAGGATGCGTATAGATGCTGTTCTGCTGGTAACACAGCGTTTGCAGCGTTGAGGCAATCGTTCATCTCCTGGCTTGCGGTCACTGCGTCAATCACTTTATCGAATAAGCAGAATAGGTTATCAGCCTCAGCCTTGACTAAGATTCCTCTGTTCTGCTCAATGCAAGGTTCACAAATCGAGCGCATTTGATGAATCATCAATAGGAAAGAAATAATCCCGAATTGTTGAGTTGTGCGAGAGAAGCCGCTCATATCGAGCACCAGAATGACTTTATTGTCGCTAAAGATATTCTCAATGATTTCAGTGGTCTCTGCGCTGCGGTTAGGGTATTCAATAATTTGACGCAGTAGGCGCTGCAAATTCGCGCGGGAGTTCAACAATACATCAGTCTTATGATTGTTCGAGGGGATGTTAAGCATTAGTTCAGAGAAAGAAAATTGTCTATCTAGATCACCTAGACAAGAGAGTGCCCAAGGGCTACCTTGATCTGCTCGTTGAAGAAGAAACTCTGGTTTCTGAACTTGGCTTAATGCTTGGGATTAGGGTGAGAACGACTGCCTCCATCCTTTCCTCTCCCTACCCCTGCTTGGGTGGAACAAACGGAGTACCCCAGAACACCCAGTTTTCTGTGTTGAAGAACGATCGCTAGTTATAGATCAAATTTGGCTCAATTGCTTGCCGGGGAAGAGTTGCAGCCGGAATATGCGACCAGAAGGCAATTCCCATTGCAGTCTTGATCTTGTGCAAGGAGTTAGCAGAGCAGTAGTGGTCCAAATACCATTTGCAGCCATACTCTCCCTTCCAACGTTGACCTAACTTAACCGTTTCACCTCACGGGGTGACAGAGGAGCTAGAGAACAGAGTGGATCAAGCTCATCGCTCTCAATCCTTGTCGGAAAAAGCGGCATTTTTGCGGCTTGAGGTGCATCAGTTCTTCTGCCCAAGTAAACCACAAATCCATTGATGCAATCCATATTAACCCGGCAAGGAAAGAGAGGGCAGGATTAGGAGAGAAATTGTTAGCATAGAGGTATGAACAAACCCGATGCTCGAACGCTGAATCTAGCCACTCAAAACTATCTGCGG
>NZ_JAMPLI010000107.1:0-5431 GCF_039962475.1 Leptolyngbya sp. GB1-A1
CGTTTGACTGCCTCGATTGCTTTAGTGCGGAGGTCGTAGCTGTAGGGGGCGGACATGAGCATTTCCCAACTCTCTTCTAGCCTCTATGTTACTGTCCTATCTCTGTTGCGTAGGGCTATACCAAGAAACTGGATGTATTCCTTACGATGGTTTCGTCCATATCCCTCAGCAATATTGGCAGGCACAGAAACACAAGCTCTACGAATTTGCGAAGTTAATCCATAAATTTCATGCTTAGGCATCACTTCTGTTGCTTGGTAAACTTCCTTTGCCAATCGCATTGACACTCTCAAAACCTCCAAATCCCGATAACTCTCTAACCTACCCATACCCTACATCCCACACCCCACTTACACCCCACACCCTACACCCCAACCACCACCACAATCTCTGTTCCCTGCCCAGGTTGACTCCTAATCGTCAGTTGTGCGCCGATGCGCTCTGCCCGTTCGCTCATGCCGAGTAAGCCAAAACCCTCAGAGGCTGGCATACTTCCAACTCCAAAGCCCTGTCCATTGTCTCTCACGCGCAACAAAAACTGATCATGCTCGTAGACTAGCTCCACTCGAATTTCGTCAGCATTGGCATGTTTAATCGCATTGGTTAATGCTTCCTGCCCCATCCGTAGTAAGTTATTCTCGACTTCAGTGGGTAGAGAATACACTGCACCCTCAATCTCATAATGTAGAGTGGTATCCATTGCGGCAGCTCTGATTTGAGCGACGAGACGATGTAGAGCGCTCTGTAAACTGCCCTCCTCCAAAAGCTGAGGACGGAGCGCGACAACCGATCGCCGCGCTTCAGTCAGTCCAGTTCGTGCCAATTCTTTGATCAGGTCTAGGTGTGCCTGAGTTGCTTCTACATCATCCGTTAGCACCTGTTTTGCCGCTCCCACCTGAGCCAGAATGCCTGTAAACGCCTGAGCGAGTGTGTCGTGAATTTCGCGTGCCATGCGGTTGCGCTCCTCTAAAATTGAGGCTTCTTCTGCTTGCTTCTGCGCCGTAATATCTCGCACCAGCCAAATCACCTGATCGTGGCTGATTGGGGCAATGCGAGCCGAAAACCACATTTCTCGTCCATTTAGAAACGCACCATACTCGACCGTGAGGATTTGTTGGGTTCTCAGTACCTGCTGAATATAACCTAGAAACTCATCAGCTTCTTCCCTTCCGAGTTGATGCATAGTTTTACCAATCATCTCCTCAAAGGGTTGCCATAGCAGATTTCGTTCCAGTACCATTATTTCAAGGAATCGCCCTTCAGCAGAGAATACAAACAATGGATCGGGAATTGCCTCAATTAGAGTCCGTAGCTTTGACTCTGAGACTTGTAGGGCTGCTTCTGCTTGCTTGCGATCGTCGATATCCGTAACAACTCCCAACGCTCGGATGGGTTCACCGAATTCATTCCAGGCAACAACGTTGCCAACAGCAAAAACCCATTTCCACTGACCATCCTGGGTACGATGGCGATACTCTGCTTGATAGCTGGGGACTTCTCCAGTAAGACTAGCATGGTAAGCTGCAAGCACTGATTCTCTATCGTCAGGATGCAAACTCTCAATCCACCTAGATATGGTTACATGAAATGTTGCTGGATCGTAGCCCAGCATTAAAGGGTATCCTGGGCTAACCACAACTTCTTCAGTTTTGATGTTGAGATCGTAGAGTCCTTGATTTGACGCGGTTAATGCCAAGCGTAGTCGTTCTTCACTTATTTGTAGAGCGGCTTCTGCTCGTTTGCGATCGCTAATATCCGCAGTCACCCCTTCGAGGTAGCCATCGTCTGCATTCAGATAAGCAGAGGAAAGTCCCCAGAACAATGTCCCATCTCGTTTTCGCAGCTGAGTTTCAAAGTTTCGCACTTCCCCATCCCGCTTCATCACCTCAATGGCTTTTTGGCGATCGCTGGGATTTACAAAATAGTCGATGGTGTGTTCCAGCCCAATGATTTCTTCTGGTGAATCAAAGCCATACAGATTGGCAAAGCGTTGATTGGCATTGAGAATTAATCCATCCGAGAGGCGGGTTCGGTAGATGCCAACCTGCGAGTTTTCAAAGATAGCTCGGAACTTGGCTTCACTGCGTTGTAAAGCCTCTTCTGCTTGTTTACGCTGGGTGGTGTCATTGCCAACCGATAAGATTTCAACGACCTCTCCCTGGTCATTGAAGATGGCTTGATTCGACCAGGCCATCCAAACTCGCCGACCGTCTCGACACAGGTTTTCACTCTCGCCTTGCGGGTACGATTGAGGATTACGAAGTAAATCGTGAACAAATGGTTTGACATCGCGTCCAGAGGTTTCGATGTCTGGAATGATAGTTTCAAATAAGGTTCGCCCTACAATCTGATGTTCTTCATAGCCAAGAAGTTTTACCCCATAATCATTGATGTATCGAATTCGTCCTTGCGTGTCATAGCAAATGATGACGGAATTCGCGGTTTGTAGCAGGTTGCGGTAATTGGCTTCACTTTGTCGTAACGCAGCAGTTCGTTCTGCGACCTGTTGCTCTAAAGTGCAGTTGTAGTCGGCTAGGAGTTTCTCGGCTTGTTTGCGCTCTGTAATGTCCTGAAAGGTAGCGATCGCATGAGTGATATTGCCCTGTTGATCAAAAACTGGTGTTCCCCGTGCCTCAAGTAGAATTGAGACATGATCTCGACGAATTTCTATATCTTCAGTCCTGATGCGTTCGCCCCTTAATGCCCGCACATTAGGCAGGCTCTCCGGTGGATAGATTTGATCCGTTCCCGCTACATAAAGCTGATAAGCCTCTGAGAGTTGCTCCGGTGCTATGGAAGTATCAGTTTCTTTGCCCAGGAGTTGATTGCTGCATTGGTTGGCATAGTAAGGGCAACCCGTCGCATCCACGATCGCAATTCCCACCGGAATCGCTTCAAGGAACTGGGTGATCTTGCTTTCTTTAGCTTGCAGTTCTGAGTAAAGGTTGGCATTTTCAATGGCGATCGCTGCTTGAGCCGATAATAGCTGCAAGACCTGCGATCGCTCTGGTGTAAATACTCCAGCTGCTAACCGATTTTCTAAATACAATACACCGACCAGCTTGGCTTGATTCAGCAGCGGCAAACAGAAAATAGATTGAGGCTGGCTCTGTTGAATGTATGGCTCATTAATAAAAGCACCTTCACGAGTCGCATCATTTAAGGTGACAGGCTTTAGAGTCCGAATCACATATTGAATGATTGATTCTGGCAATTGATCGGCAATTGGAATAGACTGTAACACCTGAGTCGCACAAGCATTCTCATCGGCATTGAGTTCACAAGCCGCTTCAATCGACCATTCTCCTGAATTTTCTAAAATCAGATATCCGGTTTGTGCGCCAGCATTCTCAATCAAAGTTTGCATCAGTGATCGCAGCAATTGCTTCAGTTCAATTTCACGAGAAATCGCCTGTGAAGCTTTCATCACTGCTGCTAAATCGAAAGCAGTATGGAAGGGATTAGAGATAGTTTCAGCAGTAATAGGAATTGATGTGGAAGCGGCTCTAGACGACTGAGAAAAGAACTGTGGATAGCGAGTTTCTAAGTCTTTGACTTTAGCAGTTGCGCCCCAACGATCGTAGCAATAGTGCGCCTCTTTCATGTAGGTTTGAGCAAATTTTTCTCGACCTCGCGCTAGATAGTGTTTAGCCGCTAATTCATAAGCTAATGCTTCTTCCTGGATATACTCATTTTCGGCAGCACCTGCAATCGCCCGTTCATAAAACTCTTCAGCCTCAAGAAATTGCCCTAAGACTCGCGCTTTCTCTGCTTCGACTAGATAAAATTTATGTAGATAATTCATTGGGGCATGTTCTGCCCATTTCTGCATTTTTTCTTGGTTGGTGTTAACACAGTTTAGCCAATCTGCTTTTTCAGAGTTTGAAGCATCGAGCAATAGGCTCAAAAGCGCCAGAGAATGATAGAAACAGAATACAGGTAAAACCTTTATTGCTGTTACCTTTTCAAAATTTTGCCTTGCTAAAACAGCAGTCTGTCCAGCTTGATGGTGTTCTTCAAATAGATAACACAACATGACTTTGTGCAAATAGAGTATCTGGATTGCATTTCCATCTTTAACTGCAATAGCGTGTGATAATGCCTGTTCTTCATTATGTAGCCTACTAACTAAGCGGCTGGAATTCTCAGGACTATCTTGCAAATTAAGAATAGTTTGCCGCAATATTGCCAGCCAATTCGAGGGACTTTCTCGTCTAATTTGGTCAATCGATTTGCTGTAAAATGCTGTTTTTTGTTCCAGTTGGGTAAGTTCCTCTCCAGCAAAAAACGAGTTGTGGCACACGTCATATGCAGCATAACCAGCAGTTTCAAAGTCTCCAGTTTCTACTCCATATTGATAGGCATCAGCCAGCATGGGTATTGTGTTCCTAAGATGCACCTTCCAGTGCATGATGTGGGTACTCGACAACGCTAATGCTTTAGCATTCCCTTTTTTGGTATGCAATCGTTCTGCCAAGCTGAGAGCCAGTTGTCCAAATTTATAACCGAGTTCAATGTCTTGAACAACTCCACATAGAACAGATCCGTAAGCAGCATAACTATGTGGTGACCAGGTAGTATTACCGTAGTTAATTGACAGATTTACCCTCTTACATACAATCAGTATCCACAGTGCTGGTAACGTTATAAATGCAGCAGACCCCATATTTGTTGAGATTGACACAGCTGCCAGTGGTTCTGGTGCAGTCATCTCTGGTAAATTAATCAAGTCTTCGATTTCTCGTTCAGCAAGTAGTGCAGCCGTTGACTCCAATTCCCTTTGAATATCTGCCCAACTTGGATTTTCTATTAAATCTATTCCCAAGAGCTTTAACGCTTCCAACCCAGTTTTTAGTGCTTCTTTCAGGTTACCCTGTGACAAATATCTTTGAATTTTGTTATCGTAAACTTGCACTTTGTCAACCACTGTTTTGGCACGATCAAGTACCACTTCTACCAACTGATCCATTTCATCAAAGCAACCCTGGAGATACGCCGCTTCTGCTGCTTCTGAGTACAGCGCTAAGGTGAGATCATACTCACTGAGCCAACTCTCTGAATTGAGGAGTTTAAGCCCTGTAGTGAAATACTTAAAAGCTGCTTCATAAGCCGTTGCTGCCTTTGCTTTCTGACCTGCCATTAAATTCAATCTGGCAATTTCAGTTCGTTCTGGTTGAGCAGTGACAAGTTCCGTTCCTTGATCGAGATGATCCACAATAGTAAACAGTCGGTCGAATCGTTGCTCCGGTGAAGTTTTTTCGAGCAAATTGCGACCGATTTGAAGATGAACAACCTGTTTCTGTGATTCATCAATTAGGGCATAAGCCGCTTGCTGAACGCGATCGTGCAGAAACTTATACTCTTGAACCAACAAGTCTTCATCCAAGTCAGACAGAGGTTGAATTAATCCTGCTTGTATTGCTGCTAGTAG
>NZ_JAMPLI010000108.1:0-5001 GCF_039962475.1 Leptolyngbya sp. GB1-A1
GCTGGCTCTAACTTAAGTTAGAATCCGAATTCGATCGAAAGTACATCCTACAAATTCACAATGCCGCGTTTAACAGCAACAATCACAGCTTGAGTGCGATCGCTAACATCTAATTTATTCAAAATGCGATTGACATGAGATTTGACAGTACCTTCACCGATGCTCAAAGCAGTCGCAATATCGGCATTACTCATCCCCTGTGCTAGTGAACGGAGTACCGCCAGTTCTCGTTCACTCAGTTCTGGATTGCTGAGGTGCTGTACCAACTTTGCTCCCACATCGGGCGGAATGTACTTCTGCCCCCGATGAACGGTACGAATGGCATTCAGAAGCTCGTCCGGTTCAGTTTCTTTCAATAGATATCCTTTTGCGCCTGCCTGCAATCCCCGATAAATATCTTCGTCACTATCATATGTGGTTAGTACAATAATCCGAGCGGATTTAGCAGCAGCACAAATTACGCCGATGGCGGCAACTCCTCCTACTTCCGGCATTCGCAGATCCATGAGTGTGACATCCGGTTGGTGTTCCCCAAATAGAGCGATCGCCTGTTCCCCATTTTCGGCTTGGGCAATCACCTGCATATCTGGGTCACGGTTAATAATCGTGGCTAATCCTTGCCGAAAAATGGCATGATCGTCCGCAATTAGAACTCGAATGGTTGTGGCTTGGCTCATCGTGATGCTACTTCCGATTGACGGTGACAATAATTTCTGTTCCCTGCCCAGGTTGACTTCCAATCGTGAGTTGTGCGCCGATGCGCTCTGCCCGTTCGCTCATGCCGAGTAAGCCAAAACCCTCAGAGGCTGGAATATTCCCCACTCCAAAGCCCTGCCCATTGTCTCTCACGCGCAAGCAAACCTGATCGCGATCGTAGACTAGCTCCACTCGAATTTCATCAGCATTGGCATGTTTAATCGCATTGGTTAATGCTTCCTGCCCCATCCGCAGTAGATTATTCTCGACTTCAGTAGGGAGAGCATACACTGCCCCCTCGATCTCATAGTGCAAAGTAGTATCCATTGCGGCAGCTCTAGTCTGAGCGATGAGACGATGGAGAGCGCTCTGTAAATTGCCTTCTTCCAAAAGCTGAGGACGCAGCGCGACGACCGATCGACGTGCTTCAGCCAGTCCAGTTCGCGCCAATTCTTTGATCAGGTCTAGATGTGCCCCAGTTGCTTCTACATCATCCGTTAGCACTTGGCTTGCAGCTCCGACCTGAGCCAGAATGCCTGTAAACGACTGAGCGAGTGTGTCGTGAATTTCGCGTGCCATGCGGTTGCGCTCCTCTAAAATTGAGGCTGCTTCTGCTTGCTTTTGCAGCGTAATGTCTCGCGCCAACCAAATCACCTGTTCGTGCCGAATCGGGGCAATGCGAGCCGAAAACCAGACTTCTCGTCCAGCTATCCACTGGCATTCAGTGTATTCAACGGTGAGTACTTGTTGGGTTTTCACCACCTGCTGAATATAATTCAGGAATTCATCAGCTTGTTCCTTGGCATAGAGTTGATGCAGTGTTTTACCAATATATTCCTTTATATACTCCTCTCCATAGGATGGATTTCCTGGGATTGCGTCGATCACTTGCCCTTCAGCATTGTAAACACACAGCGGATCGGGAATGGCTGAGAAGAGCGCTCGCAGTTCTGCTTCAGAGGCTTGCAGCGCGGCTTCTGCCTGTTTGCGATCGCTAATATCTACAACCACCCCTTCGATGTATCCATCGGCTGCATTCAGATAAGAAGAGAAAAGTACCCAAAACAATGTCCCATCTCGTTTCCGCACCTGGGCTTCAAAGTTTCGCACTTCCCCATCCCGCTTCAGCAACTCAAGGAATTGTTGGCGATCGCTGGGATTGACATAGTAGCCTGCGGTGTGTTCAATCCCAATGATCTCCTCTGGTGAGTCAAAGCCATACAGATTGGCAAAGCATTGATTGGCATTGAGAATTAACCCATCACCAATGCGGGTGCGGTAGATGCCAACCTGGGAGTTTGCAAAGATAGCTCGGAATTTAGCTTCACTGCGTTGTAGAGCCTCTTCTGCTTGTTTACGCTGGGTGGTGTCATTGCCCACCGATAAGATTTCAACGACCTCTCCCTGTTCATTGAAGATGGCTTGATTCGACCAGGACATCCAAACTCGTCGACCGTCTCGACACAGGTTTTCACCCTCGCTTTGCGGGTACGATTGAGGATTGCGAAGTAAATTATGAACAAGGGGTTTGACATCGCGTCCAGAGGTTTCGATGTCTGGAATGATGGTTTCAAATAGGGTTCGCCCTAAAATCTGATGTTCTTCATAGCCCAACAATTTCACTCCATAATCGTTGATGTAGTGAATTCGTCCTTGCGTGTCATAGCGAATGATAACGGAATTCGCGGTTTGTAGCAGGTTGCGATAATTCGCTTCACTTTGTCTCAATGCGGCTTCGGTCTGTAGACGTTCAGCGATTTCCTGCTGTAGGGATTGAGTTCGCTCTTCTACCTTCCTTTCCAATGTTTCGGTATAGTCTGCTAACTGTTCATATAACCGAGCATTCTCCAGTGAAATTGCTGCCTGAGCCATCAACAGTTTGAGGACTTGTAAGCGATCGCGGGTAAACACTCCGGTACTGAGATTGTTCTCCAGATAAAGGATGCCGATCATCTGACTTTGCTTGAGAATTGGCATACACAGGAGCGATCGCGTCTGTTGCTTTTGAATATAAGGATCAGTCAAAAAAGATGGTTCACTGACTGCATCATCAAACACCAGAGTTTCTTGAGTACGTTCTACTGAGTAAATGACGGGGACAGGAATCGTTGCACAGTCAGTAACAGCGATCTTTTCCAGGTTGCACTGTCTACTCCCACTACACTGAGCCACCACAGTGAGTTGATCGTCTTCTAGGAGCACTAGAACGCCTGTTTCGGCTCCGGCATTTTCTATCACCACCTGCATTAACGTGGCGATCAATTGATCGAGATGGATTATTTCTGAAAGAGCTTGAGCTGCTTTCATTACCGCAGCCAAATCGATCGCCGCAGTCGGATGAAGGGTCGTTTTAGCGGTCAAGATTGAGTTCGATTGCCGAATCAGGTTGGAATTGAGTAGTTGTGGATAGCGTTTTTCTAAATCTTTGACTTTAGCAGTTGCGCCCCATCTTTCATAGCAGTAGTGTGCTTCTTTCATGTAGATCTGAGCAATCTTTTCCCGACCTCGCGCTAGATAATGTTTTGCAGCCAATTCGTATGCTAACGCCTCTTCCTGGATATATTCATTTTCTCTGGCTCCTTGAATCGCCTGTTCATAAAACTCTTCAGCCTCAAGAAATTGCCTTAAGACTCGTGCTTTCTCTGCTTCGACTAGATAAAATTTATGTAAATAATTCATTGGGGCGTGTTCTGCCCATTTCTGCATTTTTTCTTGGTTGGTGTTAACGCAGTTTAGCCAAGCTGCTTTTTCAGAGTTTGAAGCATCGAGCAATAGGCTCAAAAGCGCCAGCGAATGATAGAAACAGAATATAGGTAGACTTATTATTGCTGACACCTCTTCAAAATGTTGCCTTGCCAAAATAGCAGTCTGTACAGCTTGATGGTGTTCTTCAAATAGATAACACAACATGACTTTGTGTAAATAGAGTATTTGAATTACAGTTCTATCTTTAACTGCAATAGCGTGTGATAACGCCTCCTCTTCATTACAAACCCGACCAACTAAGCGACTGGGATTCTCAGATCTATCTAACAAATTAAGAATTGTCTGCCACACTATTGCAAGCCAATTCGAGGGGCTTTTCCGTCTGATTTGATTGGTCGCTTTGCTATAGGTTGCTGTTTTTTGTTCCAGTTGGGTGAGTTCCTCTCCAGCAGAAAACGAGTTATAGCATATGTTATAGGCAGCATAACCAGCACATTCAAAGTCTCCAGTTTCCACTCCACTTTGATAGGTATCAGCCAGCATTGGTATTATGTTCCTAAGATGCACCTTCCATTGCAGGATATGGGTACCCGAAAACCTTAGGGTTCTAGCCTTGCCTCTTTTGTTATTCAATCGTTCTGCTGAGGTAAGAGCCAATTGACCAAATTTATAGCCGAGTTCAATGTCTTGAACAACTCCACATAGAACAAATCCGTAGGCAGCATAATACATCGGTGACCAGATAGCATTACCGTAGTTGATTGATAAATTTACCGTTTTGCATATAATCAGTATCCACAGTGCTGGTAACGTTATAAATGCAGCAGACCCGATATTCGATAAGATTGTTATAGCTGCCAGTGGTTCTGGTGCAGCAATCTCTGGTAAATTACTCAAGTCTTCGATTTCTCGCTCAGCGAGTAATGCAGCCGTTGACTCCAATTCCCTTTGAATATCTAACTGACTTGGATTTTCTATTAAATCTATTCCCAGGAGCTTTAACGCTTCCAATCCAGTTTTGAGTGTTTCTTTCAGGTTGCCCTGCGACAAATATCCTTGAATTTTGCTATCGTAAACCTGCACTTTGTCAACCACTGTTTTGGCACGATCGAGTACCACTTCTACCAACCGTTCCATCTCATCAAAGCAACCCTGGAGATACGCCGCTTCTGCTGCTTCTGAGTACAACGCTAAGGTGAGGTCATACTCACTGAGCCAACTCTCTGAATTGAGGAGTTTAAGCCCTATAGTGAAATACTTAAAAGCTGCTTCATAAGCCGTTGCTGCCTTTGCTTTCTGACCTGCCCTTAAGTTCAATCTGGCAATTTCAGTTCGTTCTGATCGAGCAGTGACTAGCTCAAGTCCTTGATTGAGATGATCGATGATTTCAAACAACCGATCAGATCGTTGCTCTGGTGAAGTTTTTTCGAGCAAATTGCCACCGATTTGGAGATGCACAACCTGTTTCTGCGATTCATCAATCAAAGCATAAGCCGCTTGCTGAACGCGATCGTGCAGAAACTTATACTCTTGAACCAACAAGTCTTCATCCAAGTCAGACAGAGGTTGAATTAATCCTGCTTGTATTGCTGCTAGTAG
>NZ_JAMPLI010000109.1:0-4526 GCF_039962475.1 Leptolyngbya sp. GB1-A1
GGGCGATTGCACTCACTGCTTACGCAGGCGACTTCAACCAGCAACAAGCCCTGCAAGCTGGATTTCAACAGCATCTCTCGAAACCAATCGAACCAGAGCGATTGATTCAAGTGATTGCTTGCCTCACTCAGTCTGCTGAGCGATCGCCTTGAAGCCCAGCAACGTTCTACCCTCAGCTTTTCCTTTGGTTACAGCCCTCTCACTGTCCTAATACTTAGCTGAAAATGATTTACTTCGGCGACATCGAATTCCCGGCATTGCTGAATCGGAGTATGATTAGCCCCCTCCAATATCTACTGAAATCTTGCACCATTCTCAGTAGAAGGTGTTAGAACTAAGCCCTTATTATTCCTTATTGAAAATTTGCCTTCCTTTCTTCTAGTGAAACTCTTATTCCTTCGTTCGACTTATCGGGAGAATTCTCAGTACTGTTGAGAATCGGGATTTGAGTACTCAGTTTTGACACTTTCGCAAAAAAGCTCTCCTGAAGATGCACTAGGAAAATTCACGATGCGGTAGGCACGCTAAACTAGCAAAAGGATCAGCAAATATACTGTGTTCGCCGTCTCTGCAAGTACTTGCTCGTCAGAAAGGGGGAATCTCAGCTTGCCAATTCCTCACGCTTGCTTTTAAAGTCAAATCTTATCTATGCGGACCAGTCAGCAAATTGCGACAGAAATTGAGGAGAAGTTCGGTTTTCTTCCACCTTTCTTCTCTCCAGCCTTACAGACTCCTCAAGTGTTGGAAAACTTATGGCAACAAACTTGCTCAACCTACGTTGACAATCCTCTTCCCTCTCTATTCAAAGAGAAACTGTCCGCCTACCTATCGCGTTTCTGCCCTGTCCCGTATTGCTTAGTGTGCCATAGCTGTTCGCTGTGGGAATTGGGGATGAAGGCACGGGATATCTTAACCCTGCTTGAAGCGGCTCCCCCAAGCCCACCAGAAGTGGATGAGCATCTTCGGTTATTGGCTTCTCATAACAGCTTGCTCAATGTTGTATCCCAGCTAAACTCCGTTCTCGAAGAGAGCCTCCTTGACTGCTCAATTTTTATTGCCTTAAACACAGATGAGGCTGACCATTGTCGGCGAGAGTTGTGCCGTTTTCTAGGAACCGAGAATTACCAATATTTGGTGACGTTTATTGCCTATATCAAAACCTGTCATGAGTGGATGGAAGCACACCCAGATGTAAGGTATGAGACTGATAAGCGAGTTCAGGACCATTTCAATGACTTAGTGGCTGAAGAACCTGAGCTTGCCCACTTCTTTAACACTTACTGGAACAGGGTCAAACAAGAGCGGCGGCTAGAGAGTTTACCGACCGAGGGATTGTCGCTAGAGAAGTTAACCAGTTTGCCATTTGCGAGGGCGATCGATTCTACTTCAGATGGTATTGTGCTTTGCGATCCCAACCAACCCGATAATCCCATCATCTACTCAAATCCTGCCTTCTCGAAGCTGACCGGGTATCAGCCAGAAGAGGTGATCGGTTGCAATTGTCGATTGCTACAGGGTCCAGGAACCGATCCAGAAGTTGTTGCTCAAATTCGTGAGGCAATAGCCCAACAGCAGGAGGTACAAGCCACTCTTTTGAACTATCGCAAAGATGGCCAGCCCTTCTGGAATGAATTAAAAATTGCTCCGGTACGTGCTGATGCTGGTGAGTTGCTGTATTTTGTTGGTATCCAAACGAATGTCACCAAGCAAAAACAAGCTGAAGCACAATTGCAAGCGCAAGCAAGGCTTTTGGATCAATCTCAGGATGCGATTCTTGTGCTGAACTTGGAAAATCAAATCTTGTTTTGGAATAGTAGCGCAACCCGCTTGTTTGGCTGGACAGTTAACGAAGCGGTAGGGTGTTATGTTGATGAGCTCCTGTTTGATGAATTTTCTCCCCAACTCCGCCAAGCTCAAACATTGGTTATGGAACAGGGAGAGTGGCAGGGTGAACTAAAACATCGAGGGAAAGACGATCGGAAAGTTATTGTTGATAGCCGTTGGACATTAATTCGCAACGAAGTAGGACAGCCTCAATCTGTTCTCGTCAGTGGGACTAATATTACTGAGAGTAAGCAAACGGAAGCACAGTATCAGCGGACTCAAAGATTTGAAAGCATCAGTACGGTGACTAAGGGTATGGCCCATAATCTCAACAATGCGTTGACTCCGATACTGATGTCAATCCAGCTTCTAGCTGATAAGTTGCCGGATGAGCAGAGCCGACAAGTATTGGCAACCCTTGAGGTAAATGCAAGGCGGAGTGCGGATGTCGTAAATCAAATGTTGTCCTTTGTGCAAGGACTAACAGGCAATAGGAACACATTAGCGATAGATACATTGCTGCTACGTCTAGCAGCGATGCTTAAGCAAGATTGTCCGCAAAATATTCTAGTTCGGACTAACATTGCATCTGATCTTTGGATAGTTTCTGGAGACCGAACTCAACTTCACCAAATGCTGCTGCATCTTTGGGAGAATGCTCGTGATGCCATGCCAGAAGGTGGAGTTCTACGTATTTCAGCAGAAAACATCTCGGTTAATGCAGCGCTTGCTCGCAAGAATGTCGATGCGAAGACGGGTTGCTATGTTGCGATTACGGTCTCTGATACCGGAGTTGGAATACCTGCTGAAAACTTAAACCGTATCTTTGAGCCTTTCTTTACAACCAAAGAATTCGGTAAGGGGACAGGACTCGGATTATCAATGGTTGCGGGAATTGTCAAAGGTCATGGCGGCTTCATCAATGTACAGAGTGAAATTAACAAGGGAACTCAGCTCAAAGTATACTTACCGGCTCAGCGACCGATTTCTTTCCAAGAGGCATTAATTCTGCTAGTTGAGAGTGATGACACATCTCGCGAAGCTGCTGAGATGCTGTTAGATCAAACGAGTTACCGAGTTTTGACTGCAAAAGATGGAATTGAGGCGATCGGGCTTTATGCTCAGTATCGATCCCAGATTCGGGCAGTTCTCATCGATCTATCTATTGTAGAACCTGATGCATCAGCAACGATTCAGATATTAAAGCGGACGAATCCCGACCTTGTCATCGTTGCGCTTAATGAATTGTCATTGGAACATCAGCTTAATGACGATGTCAAAGCAATGATTAAAGCCTTCCTCAAGAAACCCTATACCCCAGAAACGTTGACAGCAACATTACAGAAAGCTTTTGGAACATCATTCAAATAAGGTTGTGTTGCAAAAAAACGGTTGTGTTGCAAAAACCAGTCAACGGTAAAGTAAGCGGGCTAAAACTTCCCTCCTTACCCTCCGATATCTACTCCTGCTCTGTTGAAGTAGCGGCACTTTCTGCCTGAAATCATCCTGCTGAACGTTCGCTGTTAATGCCCTTCGGGTTCGCCAGTTCCCTACGGGGGGAAACCTGCCTTCAGGACTGGACTCACCGCTATTCCCTCAGCTACCGAGATATGGAGGAGATGATGCAGGAACGAGGCTTGACGGTAAACCACTCGACGATTAATCGTTCGGAGGAACGAGAGCAGCAATTTTTGTAAGGTTAAAATCCAAACATTACAAACCCAAAAAGAGGGGCTATCCTGGTAGGGGCAGGGCGATCGGCAGCAGTTGGCTTGCAACCGGTCACTAAACCTTTTGCAGTAAGGGCATTTAGTTGAGCACTACTGATAGTTGGGGTAGTGCAAAATCTGCAGGGGCAACCAAAATAATCCTGCTAAGTAGGGCAACCTAATAAAACTTAAAACGTTCTACCGGGTAGCCGCTGTTCCTCCCCCTGTTCTCAATGCCCTCCATAATCGCATCAGCTAAATCGACCTCATCGTCAAATACTCGACTGGCTAATTCCGTGCGTTTCAGTTGTCACCACTCATCCTCGATACGATTCATCGGAGGACTGTAAGGAGGCAAGAAAAAGAGCAGCAAGCCTTGTTGTTGCCAGTGTGGTTGCTGTTGTTGAGCCAGTTTGCTGCGATGAACGGAAGCATTGTCGAGCACAATTACGGTGAGTTGTCCGGTTTGTTGGTAATGCTGTTGGGCTTTGGCCGCTTGCCAATCCAGCCGCTTGAGGAAGGTTGCACTCTTCAGGCTTCCTAGCATCAGCGCATCGTCAAACTGCTCTTTGGGATGCCAAATGCCCAGGATGTTAATCCGCCTGCCTCTACGTTTGCGTTGCTTCACCTGCTTTTGTTGCCCCCGTAGGCTGTAAGCGTAGTCACACGATCTCGCTCTGGCAACAGCCGGACTCGTCGAGGTACTTGAGACAGACCACACCTATTAACCCGGCAAGGTGAGAGGAGGAGGCAGAGAAGGGTAATTGCTAGGATAAAGGCATGAACAAATCGGATGCTCGAAGGCTCAATCCAGCGACTCAAAACTACTTGTGACAGCAGGCAATCCGGCTGCACCAGGAGGGCAAACGCATCGTCGACATATTAACCTGGCAAGTATAGAGAGTGCATAAGGTCAGGCAGCATAAGCAATGGCAGGATGTTTAAAGTACCGCACGATGCGCCCCGGCAACTTCTGAAGCTTATGCAGATGAG
>NZ_JAMPLI010000011.1:0-156341 GCF_039962475.1 Leptolyngbya sp. GB1-A1
ACAAACATCTCTACGAACTCCGAGCCAGAGATGCTGAAGAAGGGCACCCCTGCTTCTCCGGCGATCGCCTTTGCCAGCAGTGTTTTTCCGGTTCCGGGAGGACCAACGAGCAGCACCCCTTTCGGAATTTTTGCGCCGACGGCAGTGAAGCGTTCGGGTTTTTTGAGGAAGGTTACGACTTCCTGGAGTTCTTCTTTGGCTTCTTCGATGCCTGCTACGTCGTCAAACATAACGCCCGTTTTGGCTTCCATCTGGAACCGGGCTTTGGATTTGCCAAAGTTCATTGCCTGACCGGAGGCATTGCTGGTGCGCCGCAAAAACATCAATAACGCTGCAATGAGCACAAACGCTAAAAGCCCGTGCGTCACTAACCAGGCGATCGTCCGACTGTCGGCAGAAGGCTGAACATCAAGCTCCACATTATTGCCGCGGGCTGCTTCCACCAGCTCAGGGTTTTCGCCTGTAAATAGAGTCACTTCCTGGCTGGTGTTGCCCTGATAGGGCTCTTTAAGCTGCACCTCAGCCACATTTCGAGCAGGGTCAATTTGAATTCGGTTGACTTCTCCCGCTTCAACTTTTCGCAGCAGATCGCTATAGGTTAGGGCATCTTTTGCGGCTGGAGATTGAGCCAAACCCGGAGGACTGCCCAGCGTACTTTGCAGCACCAGCCAGATTGCGGTTGCCGCCCCGGTCATCCAGGAACCCTGCCGCATTTTTCGATCGCGCTTTGAGGATAAGACCATATTTGCCTGTTGCCCAGCCTGTCTCATAACCTGTTGCCCTTTGCTGTCTTGTATCGCCGAGGGAGCTGCCCTTTTTCTTTGCTTAGCACTAGTCTAGCTTGCCCCATCGTAACCTTTGTTTTGGTTGGTGGGGGAGTGGGGGAATGGGGGGATGCGTAGGACGGTGGAAGGGAGAATGAAGGGATGGGCAGGAGGTTGGGGAAGGCAATGAAGCTTGAGGAGGGTATTGGTCTGCATGAACTTCTGCCCTTTTCTCTGCAAACCTTCCCCACTTTGTACTTGCTGCTATGCTCTGCCCACTTGCGCTCCTGTGATTTCTTGACCCTTTATTCCTCCACTCCTTACTTTATTCCTCCACTCCTTACCCATCCACGCATCCACCCTTCTACTGCTGAACCTTTGTCAGAGCCATGACTGCCTGCAATCGCACATCGGGATCATTGTCCTGGGTTAACTGTTGCAGTTGTTCAAGAATTTGTTCCGATTCACTGCCGCCTTGGGCTGCAATTTCGCCTAGCTCGTACACTGCTGCAACTCGAACTGTGCCGTCGCCTGTGAGGAGGGCATGCATAAAGTGTTTGGTGCGATCGTTTTGTGAGGAGAGCTGGGCATTGGCGGTGGGACGGAGTTCTGCAATTTCTTCCAGAATGGATGGCTGGTGAACCCGGGTGGGTTCTGCGTTATTGTTAAGCACTTCGCTGATGGCAGGGTCAGTGGGAATCAGATCGGGAACTTCCACTTCGCCGGATGAGTTGGGATGCACAATACTTGTGACAGACAGAGAGGCGGCAAGGGTGAGATCCGTATCTGAGTCGAACACAACGTCTGAGTCGAACACAAATGGAGAATTGCTCGGTGAGGTTGATGATTCTGAAGATGCTTCGGAAGAAGAGGATGTTGATTCAACGGGTTCGGAAGCGGGCATTTCTGCTATCGGAGCAGGAATTTCGGGGGCGGTTTTTGGCTCGGAATTCAGGATTGGATTGTCTGAAACCGAGTCTGCAACGGAGAATTCCTGAATAGCAGGCTCGGAAACAGGCATGTCTGGAGCTTCAAGCTGAGTCGAAGCATCATTAACTAACGCTTCGATCGCCTGCTCAAATTCTGGAGCGACCTCTGAAGGTGGTGAGGCGATCGAAAACTGATCTACAGATCGATCGAGGCGAGCAGGAGCCGAATTTTGAGCAGAATAGCGTGCGGACTGACGTTTTCTAGCCACTCGCCGAGCCGCAAAATATGCTTCTACTAAAAGATAAGATACTAAACTAATCCAAATGAATTGCATAGTTTGATTGCCTTTTACCTTGCTTTTACTACGCTTTAACCGTATTGCAGCAAATGCACCCTGGATGGCGCATCTCACTTACTGAAGAATTTTGGTATTGCGATCGAAAATTGCTGCGCTTGATACTGCTCTTTTAGGCGATCGAAGGTACAGCGAATGCCAGAAGGTAATGCCGAACGTGAAAGCGGGATAGCAGGGGGAATGACAAGGCGAGTTTGCGGCAAATGCCCCCGCTTCGAACGGATGAGGAACTTGAACACGATCGGCGCGTGACCTGCCTGGAGCTATTTTTCGATCTATTTATTGTGATTGTTGTGGAAGAGTTTGCTCATGATTGAGCAGAGGATATTTCATAGGCATGTGTTAGCAAATTTATCTTTTTCTGCATTTGTTTTTGCACTTATAGCGGGTTTGGATCGGCGCAACCTCTTGCAACGACCCCTTTGAAACCGAAGGATTGAAGCCAAGAGAATTGAAAATTGACTAATTCAAAATCACTTTTTGCAGCACTGTGCCGTTGGTGTTCATGCGATAGACGATCGGGACACCCGTAGCCAGTTCGAGCAAAGGCACTTCCTCTGAGGTGAGTTGCTCGAGATCCATGATGATCGATCGCAGCGAATTGCCGTGTGCGGCAACCAGCACATTATCGCCTGCCTTAAGCTGCGCCAAAATGCGATCGCGGAAGAAAGGCATTGCCCGGTGCATCGTATCTTCTAAGCTTTCGCCACCCGGAGGACGCTCAGAAAACGATCGCCGCCAGATCTGAACTTGTGCCGCGCCAAATTTTTCGACAGTTTCCTGCTTGTCTAAGCCCTGAAGCTTGCCGTAGTAGCGTTCGTCGAGCTGGGGTGTGGTGAAAATGGGCAATTCCTGTGCGGGTTCTCCGTCGTAGTGATCCCAGCCGTGCCAGTTGGGGTCATCGTCACCATGTTGAAAGATGGGGGTTTTGCCACCACAGATTTCGCTGCACTCGGTTAGACACACCACTGCTGTCTCCATCGCCCGAAACAGCATACTCGTAAAGCAAACATCCACCCGGTAGTCTCTTAGCTTCTTAGAGGCGATCATCGCTTCTGCCCGTCCCCGCTCGCTTAGTGGCACATCGACCCATCCGGTAAATTTATTGGCAGCGTTCCACAAACTTTGTCCATGACGAATCAGAATCAGATCGGGCATTTCGATCGCCTCACACAATAAGCAATTTTTGCTAGCCGAATTTTTCTAATCCTTAAAGTGATAGATTAACAGGCATTTTGTATCGACCCTTAGGTATTACTTTTGAAGAAATTTAGAGAATATCTCAGCTTGAAGCAAAAAATTCGCAGTATTTCAATCAGGGTGCTGGTGATGCTCCTGGGAGTTAGGCTGCTGTTTTGGCTGGCGATCGTACCCCCGGCAAACGCCGCCCCCTGTCGGATGATAGGCACTCAAACGGTTTGCATCAGCGAGATCAAGCGCAGCGCGAAATATCCCTGGGAATATCGGGTAACGCTGAGCCGGGATGGTGTGAAACAGCCCCAGGAGATTTTGAACTGTCGCGATGCGAAGCAGTTTTCCCTGCAGGGTAATCGCCGACCAGTCAATTCCGAGGCAGGTGCTGTGCTGTTTCAAACCAAGGAAACTGGAGAATGGATCTGTCGGCTGGTGAAGCGGAATTGACGCAAGAAATCCTTCAAAACCTTAACTTTTGTCGGAGGTTCACTCAATAGGAGTCGGTTACACTACTCGCGAAAGTGCTGGCAGCCTCTATGTTTCAGATCGGTCAACTTTTGGACGATCGCTATCAGCTCGTTGAGCCGCTCAAGATAGCTGGCGTGCGGCAAACCTGGCGATCGATCGACTTAACCTATCAGACGGCTTGCATCATCAAGCTGCTTGGATTTCACCCGACACTGCAATGGCAGGACTATGAGCAATTTGAGCGGGAAATCAGAATTCTTAAAACTCTGAAGAATAATTTCATTCCACGCTATTTGACCCATTTCTCGCTGGAACTGGAGGGAATGCACTGGTGTGTCCTAGTGCAGGAAGAAATTTCGGGTACATCGCTGCAAAGTTTGCTGGATCAGCATCACCGCTTTACCGAGGATGAAGTGCGGCAAATCGCGATCGACTTACTCCAAATTTTGATCGATCTGCAGGGGCAGTATCCACCTGTTTTGCATCGCGACATTCACCCTGGTCATGTGATGCTGACGCCCGATCGAACAGTTTATCTAATTGGCTTTGGGGCAGCGCAAATCGGGGCAGGGGCGATCGGCGATTTCACGGTAACCGGAACTTACGGCTATGTGCCGCTAGAGCAGTTTGGCGGACAGGCTGTGCCTGCTTCTGATTTGTATGCCGTTGGCGCAACGATACTGCATTTATTGACTGGAGTATGTCCGGCAGATTTGCCACAGCATCAGTTTAAGCTTCAGTTTCGATCGTTTGTTTTGATTGACGATCGATTTGCTGTCTGGTTAGAAAAAATGCTAGAGCCAGATATAAAACAGCGATTTCAAACCGCAAAGCAAGCGTTAACGGTTTTGTTAAAAGCTCAATTAAAAACTGAATTAGAAACTGAGCCAGACGATAAGGCGGTCGTGTTAAATGCTGATGATGGTGCTCGTTCACTTCAGATTCAAAAAAACGAATTCGAGCGCGTCACACTCAATCAACTTTCTGATCAGCTACAAGTCAATATCCGCAAGCGCGGCATTCATTTTGCAGATGCGCTTTGGCTGGGTGCGGGCGCTCTTACGGGCGGCGTATCGGTATTGATGCTGTTTTCCCCTGTTCATCCGGTTTTGAGTCTGTTGTGCTGGCTCGATAGTTTGCCCCTGCTGGGAATTGGCTTGATTTCTGCGCTGGGCGAAGCCTCGGTCACGCTGAGCGATCGATCGCTGTTCATTCAGTGGAAATGTTTGGGACTTCCCTATCGCAAGGTGAAACAATCTAGCCCGGCAGTGGCGATCGATTCGGCAACAACAGGAATTACGATTCAAACCGAGAATCAGCGGCACAATATCGGGCAATTTTCGCCGGAGTTAAGTCACGCAGAGGCGGAGTGGTTGGTGGGGGAAATTGGGCGGTGGATGAGTGGGTGAGTGAATAGCTGTTAGAGTTGGGCAGCTTGGAGGCAGGTTGAGAAGGGGGCAGTGGTTTTAAGGGCTTGGGGGTTGATGTGGGTCGGGGTGGCGGCGTAGCCCCAGGATTGCAGGGTTTGGATCAAGTGCGATCGATTGGGTAAATTTAATTTGCCGCGTCGTCCGATTTCGCGCAGGGTGTAAAAGTAGGGGGGCAGGGAAGATTCTGCTTGCATGGTTTCTAGAATGGCGACGCAGTCTGACCATTGCCGTTCCTGGGCGATCGCTTTCATTTCAGCTACATAATCTGCATTGTGTAAATCACTTAGCCACATTGCGCCACTGATGCTGAGGGGCGACCGGTCTTGCGGGCAGTGGATGCGCCCCAGTTTTTCCCAGGCGATCGTCTGGTAGTCGCCGCAGGTGTGGCAGTAGCCAAGGAAGCCGTAGCTGCGGGAGTTGAGCTGGATCGACGGCACAAGCCGCACCATAACGCGATAGCTCTCTCCGGCAAACAAAGAAAAGACGGGAACTACGCCAAATCCTTTTGCGGCAGCACTCTGCTGGACTGCGCCAATCAACAATCGAAGTCCCTGTTCGTGGGCGGCAGGATGGGAACGGGCATATGCGCCAAAGGCGGCAAGACTGCGATCGGGCGTTGAGCCACTCGCGCTTCTGCCATCGGTGCTGGTGAGGTAGAGCAATCCGCCCAGAGCGACTGCCCATAGACTCGTACTTAAATAAGGCGCAGGTGACCCAAACGCATCAACATCGACCAGATCATAAAAATCCTGCTGACGATAGCACTCAAAAAAGACCCGATTGGCATCCTGATTCGTGAGACGAACGCGATCGGCTGGAATTTGAGAGAGATTCTGCTGCAATACGCCACTCATTTCAGGATTGCTGTCGTTGATCCACAAATCATTCGCTCCACTTTCCCAGAAATAGCGAAGCGATCGAATACCGCTGCCTGCCATTGCGTCTAACACGCGCAGTCGTCCGGTTTGCTGACGGTAAACGGCTGCTGCCAGCACCCCCAGATCGCGCACCATTCGACTTTGAGGGCGGTAAAAGGCATTGCCGATGTAAAAGTGAGTGTTGCGTTCGGAGGCTGCTTTGGAAGGGACGGTCATCTTTATTTTTTAGATTTTTTGCAGGAGGGTTGCTCAGTGCAGTGTGAATCAACGTTGATTGAGCTTTTTCTTTATCGCCCTGCGTTAGTCGTGGCGATATCGAGTGACTGAGGCACAGGTTGAAGCACTGGCTTGCTCAATCAGCTTAATGACAATTTTCTCAGCACCGTCGTCCACGAACTGCGAACCCTGATGGCAAGCTCATGTAGAGGAAAGAGGAAGATATGGTTTGAGGAATCGCGATTGGATAGAGCGATCGTTGCCCAAGTAGCCATGCCACCGTCTTCTTTACAAAACTTAGAACTCGTTATCATAAAAGAGTAGATTCCCCAATCAAGCATTCTGTGACTCATTCCCCGATCGTCCTCTGGTATCGTAACGATCTGCGCCTGCACGATCATGAGCCGCTGCACCGTGCCCTGCAATCCGGTACGTCTGCCGTGATTCCGGTATATTGCTTCGACCCCCGGCAGTTTGGCGAAACGTCCTATGGTTTTCCGAAGACGGGCGCATTTCGTGCTCGATTTTTGCTGGAAAGTTTGGTGGATTTGAGAAATTCCCTGAGGGCGATCGGCTCCAATTTAATTATTCGGATGGGAAAGCCAGAAACGGTTCTGGCAGAAATCGCGCAGGCAACGGGAGCAACGGCAATTTATTTTTCAAAGGAAGTCACTTCAGAAGAAGTCGCCGTTGAGCGGGCAGTCGCCGCAGCCGTCCAACCTTTGAACGTAACGATGCAACCCTACTGGGGCGTGTCGCTGTATCACCCGGATGATTTGCCGTTTGAAATTTCCCGCGTCCCGGAGCTGTTCACCAATTTCCGTAAAGAAGTTGAGCGAGCAGCAACGGTAATTCCGCCCTTTCCCAAGCCCCAATCTCTACCCCCGCTCCCAACCCTTGAACCCGGAAACCTGCCCGAGTTGAGTGATTTAGGGCTGGAAAAACCTGCGTTAGACGATCGGGCAGTGTTGCCGTTTAAAGGAGGCGAATCTGAAGCTCTGGCGCGGCTGCATCACTACTTTTGGCTAAACGATCACCTGAAAGTCTATAAAGAAACGCGCAACGGCATGCTGGGCGCAGACTATTCCACTAAATTTTCGCCCTGGCTGGCAAATGGCTGTTTGTCGCCGCGCTATGTCTATAAACAGGTGCAGGACTACGAATCGCAGCGATTTAAAAACGAGTCAACCTACTGGCTCATCTTTGAATTACTCTGGCGTGACTATTTCCGCTTCATTTCTGCCAAACACGGGAATAAGATTTTCTTTGCCTCTGGGCTGCAAGGCATTAACATTCCTTGGAAAGAAGACTGGCAGCGGTTTGATCTCTGGCGGGAAGGCATGACCGGATACCCACTGGTGGATGCAAATATGCGCGAACTGGCAGCGACCGGCTTTATCTCGAATCGCGGCAGGCAAAATGTGGCAAGCTTCCTCACCAAAAATCTGGGTATTCATTGGATGATGGGCGCGGAGTGGTTTGAGTCGCTGCTGATCGACTATGACGTAGCCAGCAATTGGGGCAACTGGAACTATACGGCAGGCGTGGGTAACGACGCACGTGGATTTCGCTTTTTCAACATCACCAAGCAGGCAAAGGACTACGACCCCCAGGGTGAATACGTGAAACACTGGCTGCCCGAACTGGCAAACGTCCCCGCTAGCAAAGTCCACGAACCCTGGAAGCTTCTGCCCGTAGAGCAACAGCGATTTAATATGCGACTGGGCGTGGATTATCCCAATCCGATCGTCGATCTGTTCAAATCTGCCGAAGCAAATGAGCGAATTTATGATCAGGCGATGCGAAGCGGTTCCCCCGCTGGGGTAATGGACCAATCCACCGACCCGCGCAGGCAGGGTAACTCTCGCAACCGCTCGATGCAGCGTCCCCAACCCTCCCGGAGACGATGAACTTGCTGAAGGGTTGTAGTCAAGATTGTGCTAAAAACTGCTAAAGCTTGATCTTGATTCCGTCGTCAGGTGTCATTTTCTCGGTCAAAATTGCAGTTCCGTTTAAGGGAGCCTCTGAAGTGACCGGAGGGGCGATCGACGGATTCGAAGGATAGCTGCTGCCGTCAAACTGTAAACGGGCATAGTGAGGCGTTGCGCCGCCCCCCTCCACAAAAATCATTAGATCCTTCCAGCCTGCGGTTGTGTCCTGAGCAATCACCACCGGAGGATTCACCAGCGTCATGCGAGAAACCATCTCATAGCTCTGTCCGGCAGGTTCCAGAATCAGCATCGTGCAGCCACCCGAACCGCAGGTGTAAGACCCCATCAGATAAACCAGGGCTTCGGGTGCGCCGTCGTCGTTCAGATCCACGCGATTGTAGGTGTAGCGCATTGATTCCAGCAAAGATTTATCGCCGCTGCGGTCTACCATGATATTGACGATCGCCGCTTCCAGAGCTGCATCTGCTGCGGTCGCTGAGGAACGATACTCAATTTGTCCCAGTCGAATTCCGTCCGGTGTGGGTAAGGGAGAATCAGGGTAAACGGCAAGCCCATCCGGCTGAACCGAGCTATCTTCATCCGGTTGAGGCGTAGAAGGTCGGGCAGCAGGCTTCGGAGTGGCGGCAGGAGGAGTTAGGGGCTTGCTGGGCGTTGCCGGAACGGGCTTGGGAATCTCTGAGGAGGCGATCGGCGTGGGGCTGGAAAGCGGACTGGGGGACGGCTGAACCGGGGTTGGCTCTGTTGTTCTTGTCGTCGTCGAAACGGTTGCTTTACGAGAATCGCAGGCAGTCAGGCTAAGGGTTGCTGCCATCAGCGCAGTCGAAATTAGCAATGCAAAGCACTTTCCCCAACGGGGCGATCGAACAACTTGAAGCGGAAGGGCAGAACGTGACATAGCCGTTGTCTCAGCGGTATTTCTGGTTAGTGATTTAGACTGAGCACGAGGAAAAAGGTTTCTGCGGGAAATTGGGGCAGTTTTGCTCAAGTTTGCTCTAGTTCACTCAACTTTGCTCTAGAGTGAAGCGTCTTGGGTTATCAGTGACGACTTGATGAGCTGCGATCGCGATTCTTTATTGCAATTTCTTAGGGTACTTCAATGGCGTACATTCAATAGCACGCATTCAGTGGCGCACATTCAATAGCACACAAAGATTGGGGTAGGCTGCATTAGTTTTCGGACGGGCAGATTACTTTGTCATCTTCAATGCGAATCTGAGCAGGCGTAATAGGAAGATCGGTGGTGCAAATGGTTGCATGAAGAGAAGCTGTTTTTAGAAAATCACTGGATTGAGCAACGGATTTTGCCTGCCGGGTGTAGACAATTCCGATAAAATTTTGAAGCCCTGGTTTTGTGGCAGTTGCAGTAATAATCGACCGATCCGGCTCGGTTGGAATGAGCTGATACTGATAGTGATTATTAGACTGAATTGGCAACTGAAGCTGATTTACAGAATCGGCAAATTTATGATTTTCTAGCCAGTAGGCTTGCTGGCTGCGGTTAATTGCTTCGATCGCGGTTTTAGCCTGCGATTGGGAGAGCGTATCAATTTGGTTTTCGTACGCGGTGATCAGAATTGAATAGCTGCCTGCAACAAAGCCGATCGCCAGATAAAAAGGACTGGCAAGACAAATGCCGACAATGCAAAGAATCTTTGCGGTTTCAGAAGCAGACTTCGCGCCCTCATAGTCCTGCTTTTGATACTGCAACTTAACTCGTCTGGAAAAAATCAGGGCAGCAATGCCGAGCGGTAAAAATGCTAGAAATGTGGTCAATAAAGCCAGAGCAAAATAGGGACGAGGACGGCTTTTGGTTGTGCCTGCTTCAGCAGAATCAATCTGGATTGAAGGAAGTTTGCTCGAAGGTTTTGGTGGCGCAAGCTGAACAGTTTTTGTCCAGGTCAGGGTGTGGGTATCGCTTTGTTTGCCATGAATCTCAAGCCGATCGATTGTCGAAATTTCCAGTTTTTCGATTCCCTTCTGAAGCGACTTCGCGATCGACTGTGGCGGAACCTCTGCCCCTTCCAGCAAAATTTTGAGGCAGCTTTCATGCCGTATCAGTTTCGCGGTGATGGAGTGGGGCTGAAGCGATCGATTGATCAAAAGGGTGATTGCTTCTAGATTTCCTTGCCTTGCAAGCTCGAACAGCGTTGGCTGACCCATTGCCCGTGAAATGTTCCAATTTAATGTTCCAGTGATGGCAGATCTGCTCTGCGGGGTGGGTCAGTTGCAGTCGGCGGTGCGGTAGATTCGGTTGATTCTGAAGACGATTCTGCACTTTGTCCTGAAGCCTGCTCCCCCGATTCTAAACTGGGGGCAAAATTCTCAACTAGGGGAGTTTGTCCGACGGGTTCTGCTTTTTTGACGCGCTTGATTGGCAGGTTGGCAATCAAAACTGTGGTTCGCTGATCATTTTCTAACGCAAAATCTGACTCGCCTGGCTCGATTTCGACATAGCGTGAGACGACTTCTAAAATCTCCTCGCGCATCTTTTCCACCATTGCCGGAGACAAATCAACTCGATCGTGTGCCAGAACAAGCTGAAGCCGTTTACGGGCAGTATCACGGCTGCTGTTGGCAGTTGCGCTGCGCGAGAAAATGCGATCGAGGAATTGCTGAAGCATGGGACAGGTAACGCGTAGCAGGTTAGGAAAAGGCAAAAAGACGATCGGTGACGGTCAAGGATAGCAATAAGAAGCGGCTGTGCAGCAGCATGAGCAATCCTATTTACGGGAGGGACGGAAGATCCGTAGAATGCGAGAAAGTAGATCCTCTTGCGGAACGGTCAAATCTAGGAACGGAACGGTTTCTCCTTCCAGTCGGCGCACGATGTTGGCATAGGCTGCTGCTGCCAGCGAAGGCGTTTCAGACAACACTAACGGTTCACCCCGGTTCGTTGAGACGATCACTCTCTCATCATCAGGAACCACACCAATCAGCGGAATTGCCAAAATTTCCTGCACATCTTTAACCGACATCATCATATCCTGCTCGACCATCGCAGGCCTAATTCGGTTAATAATTAGGTGCATTTTTTTAATATCGTTAGCTTCAAGCAAGCCCACCACGCGATCGGCATCTCGCACGGCAGCAACCTCAGGCGTGGTGACAATAATGGCTTCTTTTGCAGCGGCGATCGCATTCAGAAAGCCCATTTCAATGCCGGCAGGGCTATCGATCAGGATGTAGTGAAACACTTTGCTCAATGCACCAACCAGCTTTTTCATTTGCTCTGGCGTAACAGCTTCTTTGGTGCGATTTTGTGCCGCCGGCAGCAGGGCAAGATTGGGCTGACGCTTATCTTTGACCAGTGCCTGATCCAGGCGGCATTCGCCAGCAAGCACCTCGATCGCCGTATAGACAATTCGGTTTTCTAAACCCAACAGCAAATCCAGGTTTCGCAGCCCAAAGTCAGCATCAATTACGGCAACCTTGTGCCCCCGCTGAGCCAGAGCCATGCCCAGATTCGCAGTAGAAGTCGTCTTACCAACGCCTCCCTTGCCCGATGTCATTACAATAATTCGACTCATAGGATCTGAACGTACGTGAAACTGCTTTTGTTGGCGATTCGGTTAATATTACGCGATGTGTCAAGCGATCGTCTTGAGCCACGATCGGTCTAAAGCATCAAATACAGCGTTAAAGGTAAGATGTAACCCTGCAATTGACTCAGTAATTTGCTTTAATTTGCTTTTCACACGCAAAAGAATAGCGCAATTCAACCTGAATAAATCTAGCTTGAATACTTCATTCTAAATATTGTTTTGCCGAATCGAACAAAAAACTTACAACTCGCTGCAAACTTCCTGTATCGCGGTGCATTTTTTCAGGCAAAGCCACTAGGAAAACAGCAGATCTTTAGAGAAATCGGTTCGGCGAACAATTCGAATACTGCCGTTCATCACATAAGCTACTTCCGGCTGATATTGGCTGGGCGGCGTTTCGGGAGCACGAGCCATCAGGTCGCCAATCCGAATCTGAGTCGGTTCCATTCGCAGTGCCATGACCAGACAGCGCAAATTGCCCGATGCACCCGCCTGTACCACACCTCGCAGCGTTCCCCACACCAGCACATCTCCGTCTGCAATAATGCTGCTGCCCGGATTCACATCGCCCAGCACAATCACCGTGCCGGGATGCCGAATTTCAATCCCAGAGCGAACTGTTGTTTCCAGATAGAGCGGCTCTGCAAGTGCCTGTCCGCTTTCGTCGGACTGATTCAATCGGGGAATCGACGACTGTTGCTCAACGGAAAATCCGAGCGTGGCAGCGGCGACTGCCGTTTGTCTGCGGCTGGTATAAATGCGCTTTAGCTCCAGTTCTGCCTCACCGAGAACATCATTAATCGCCTGAATCTGACGCCCATCCAGCAATCGATCGCGAACAATGAGATGCACGGGCGTTCTCGGCTGCCAGAAGCGTTCTCCAGCGTTCAGGCGTTGCTTGAGCTGTTGCCAGATATCTGTCCACGCCGTCGCTGCACCAGGCGTTTCTAAATCAGGCGGCAAAAGCAGCAGCAGTCGCCCATTTTCACCTTTGAGGCGCACCTGAGGCACTTCTTTTGCATCCAGATTGGGGGCAGTGGGCTGGAGTTCTCCATCAGAGGCGATCGTTGACAGTGGAGCGGAAACTGGAAAATCTGAGTTCATGCAGCGTGAGTCCGTTAAGACAGTTAAAGATTAGCAGGAAAAAGTGGGGAAGGGGGAGTGGGGAGGGGGTGGATGGGTGAGGGGATAGATTGTTCGTTCAAGATTGTAGGGCAAGCGTTGTTTGGAGATTGCTGCGTCTTGAACGCTTTGAGGATGGATGAGCAAGTTTATTTTAGAAGTGGGTCGGGCTGGGTTAAGGTTCCTGTTTGCTGAGTCGCCGATACACTTCTGCCAGTGCTGCTCGATCGCCGACGTTGCCAGGAAACAGAACGACGGGAAGCTGGGGAAAGCGGGGATGATCGGCAGAGGTGCGGACAACGGAGACTCCGGGCAGAATTTGCCCCAATAGTCGAGCGGTGGTGAGTGCCAGCCCGGTGCTGAGGGTGTCGTTTGAGGTGATGCCGCCTTTGCTGATCAGGAAGCCGATCGTCTCTGGTAATCCTTTTTCGATGTCCATCAGCAGGGCTGAAACGGCAATGCCGAAATCGAGGCGGGTTTGAATATCGGCAAAGGTTAATTCTTGGCGGCTAGTGTAGATGACGGGCGTTTTGCCTGCCTGGTGTGCTTGATGAGCGCGATCGAGCGTTTGCTGCAATAGCTCGGCACGCTCCATCGCGGATCCTTCCAGGAGATGAACGACATCGACTTCGATCGCTTCAACTCCAGGGGCTTTTAGCAGGTCTTCGAGCTGCTCAGTGGTTTTTTTCACATGGGAACCGACGATCACTGCGCCCGGTTTTCCATCCCGCACATAGGCTGCCATGTCCTCCGACGCGACGGCTTGGGGCGGTAGGGCAGCAAGAGCAGTGAGCAGGCTGGCAGCACTCCGAAACAGAAATCGCTTTCCCTGACGGGCGGCTTGCAGCACATCGGTGGCAAACTGATTCAGGTCTGCCTGCGTTTCAGCATCAACGACAACACACTGATTATCCTGAAGCTGCATCAGGCGATCGAGCGTTCCCAATCGAATATCCGCCAGCAAAAAGCGATCGACCTGCGAGGCAGGAATGCGTCCCCTGGTTTTTTCTTCCACGTAGTCCGGCAAATAGCTGTGCCGATAGCCAAACACTGAATCTTTCGCAAACTCGGTTTCGTGAACCGGAGTGGGTACGTCATTCACCACCAGATAATGCACGCTGTCGCGGGTGAATCGTCCGCCCTCAAAAAAAGCTGGCGTGAGGAAATGGGCATCAAACGGACCCAGCTCCTCAGCGATCGCATCGGTTTCGATCGGGTAATGTCCGCGCAGGGTGGAGTCCGATCGGCTAACCACCAGGAAATCTTGAACGCCTGCTTCTGCAATTGCCTGTTTCAGATTTTGGCAAACTTCTCGCGTGGTGGAGAGTGCTTTCTCTGGAGTGAGTGCCCTGGTGTTGGTCAGCACAAAGAAAATGGGGGACTCGTCGGCTAAGCCCGATCGCAGCGTCTCTACGTCCCATTTCATCAACAGTAAACAGCCATGAACGGTCTGCGACCCAGTTGGATCGTCGTCCAACACAACAATTTTGGGCTTTATTTTGGGCTTTGAGGTCATCGCAATTTTTTGTGGCGTAGAGCAGGTTTATTATGGCGTGAATTGAGGGGGTGGATGAGTGAATGAGTATATGAGGGGAGAAGGGGGTGAGGAGATGAAATGGAGGGGGTGAGAGAAAGTGATAAGAAGGGGGTGAAGTGGGCAAACTGTGGTCGGAGAGGCTTTAGGATGGACGGGGAATGAGCGATCGCTTTACAGCAGGTTGCGTTTCAAACGTAAATTCTCAGGTGGGATACCGTTCATTTCGCTGCTTTAGAGCTATCATCTCTGTCAATTGACCGATCGGGTAGGGTATTTCTGCTTTGACGATCGGGTATGATTCCCCAACGGGCATCGCCCTGGATTAAAGGAACAATCAGGGACAGCGCAAGTTTATATAAGAGGTTGCAAGAGGCATGGGGCAACTGAACGATCGATCCGCAGAAATGGGGTCGCAGGAAAACGAATCTCAGGCAGCATCGCGCCATTCCAGCGACGCAGAAGATGTGCTGCAAACCATGACGCAGGATCTTCGCAGCCTCCAGCAAGACCTGATCGCTCAAATGAGTCACGATGTCCGCCGCTTGCAGGCAGAAAAATCGCGCTTATTAAACGATATTGAAAAGCTGCAAAATCAGCAGCAAATGCTGGAATCTCAGTACGAAGTCGCCCTTTCTCGCCATCAGCTTGCCCAACAGCAAACCTGGGCAAAACAACTCGCTCTCACCCTGGCAAATCATCTTCACGCTGCCCTCAGTCAGCGAATTAATCAGATGGTGACGGTTCAGCAAGTTCAGCAAGACGCTTCGGGACCCAGTCTGCCACGAATTTCGAGCAATGGCGCGATCGAATCCATAGAGGCAAACCGCTTGATGGTGTCGCTGGATGAAACGGTAAATCGCACCTTTTCAACACTCAAGCATGACTTGTCGAGCTACGAAAGTGCCTTGTCGCAGCAGATCGATCGAATGCACAACCTGGGTCAGCAGGGAGAAGTAATTCTGGAAGTGCTGGTTAAGCGCATCAGTCAGCAGCTTCAGCTTGAAATGACCCGCAGTGGCGCAATTCCTGCCAGTTCTCCCGCTCATCTTTCTGTTTCGCCTACTCCGTTTACGGCTGAATCGTTGCCGAATCCAGAAGCAAATCCGTTTGAACCGATCGAGAATCCCTATGCTGCCCCGGCTCCTGAACGAGTGCCTGAGCCTGTGCCTTTGCAGGGAACGTCTTTGCTGCCCACGCCTCCAGCAGTCGCACCTGAGCCGGTGATGGTTCCGCTTCGCTCTCCTGCCGATCCGCGTCGTTTGTCTCATTTTCAAATGGGACTCCTGCTGATTTTGCTCTCCACGCTGTCGCTGTCGTTGCACAACGTTCTTGTTGGCATTGTGAGCAATCCCAGCCGCTTGTTTGGCTTGATTCCGATCGGCGGTTTTATTAAGTTGAACGGGTTTGGCAGTTCGCTGCTAATTTTGTGGATGCGGATGCTGGTGGTCGTGCCCTTGATGGTGTGGCTTGCCCCCAGACTATATAAAAATACCTGGCACGAGATTCGGGGCTTCTTTCAGTCAAAAGATCGAATATTGCTAGGCAGCGTTCTGGGAAGCGGGTTTTTCCTGTTTCTGTCACAGGTTTTGATTTATATTGCGATCGGTCAAATTGGCCCTGGCGTTGCCGTCACGATTCTGTTTATGTATCCCCTGGCAACGGTGCCGCTAGCATGGTATTTATTTGGCGATCGACCCACACGGCTCCGGCTGCTGGTGATGGCAGCAATTCTATCGGGCGTTGTGTTTACGGCTGCTCCCAAATTAGGGACGGCGGGCGTTTCCTGGAATGGCATTTTGACCGCAGTATTTTCAGGTATTGCGTTTGCGTTCTACCTAATTTCGATGCAAGTTAGCTTCCGCAAGCTGCACCCGGTTCCGGTCAGCCTGATCCAGTTCTCCAGCATTTTTATTTTTTCCAGCGTTAGTCTCATTGTGCTGGGCGTTGAAGTTGCCCCAACCAATCGCACCGGGCTGGCGATCGCTGGACTGCTGCTGGGCGGACTGACGCTGGCAGGCTATTTGTTGAATAACTTTGGCGTGCGGTTTATGGGGGCAGCCAGAGCGTCGATTATTGCCGCGAGTGGTCCTGCGCTCACCGCATTTCTGGCATTTTTGCTCACTCCCGGCAGACACACTGCCTTGCAAAGCGTCCAGATCCTGGGAATACTGATTGTAACGCTCGGTGTCACTGCCCTCAGCTTTGAACGAATGCTGCTACAAAATCGAACCACTCGCCAACCTAAACCCTCTAGTCAGGTCAGCTAGGAATTTGGGTACTTCAAAGTCCCTCAGCATCGGGGGATTTAGGGGGCAATTTTTAGGGGGTAATATAGATACTTGCGGCTTCTTAAGCAGCTTATCACTCGTTTATCATTACTCGTTCATGGTGCGATAAGTTGCCACCGCGGAAGGCGAAACGCGATTCAGATAGCGGAAGATCCAGTATTTGAAAATCGTGTCGAGAATCACCGGAAAAGTGGCAATAAACAGGAAGATAAAATCGCGGTTTGCGGGCAGCCCAAAGTGTCGGGAAACCCCTTCGAGAATCACTTCCCAACCGTGAGGGGAGTGAAAGCCGACGAAGGTATCGGTAAACAGGATGATGATAAACGCTTTAGCACTGTCGCTTAAGCCATAAACAAGCTGATCCATAAAGGATTTCAGCACAGCAATTTCGCGCTTTCCGGTTGCAATTATTACGGCAAACGCCATCACCCCAAACAAATCAGCAAACACATTCTTGATTGCATCCGAGCCGCGATCCCGATAGTCCTGCTGAATTTCAGCCGCTCGATCGCGCACCTGCTCCACGATTTCTTCCTCGGTTTTAGGCTCCTCTTTACCAATCAAAATTTCAAACCGAATTCGCTGTTCAAATCGCTGAAGTTCGTTCAGTGCTTCATCTTCTAACTCCTCGTTGAGAAACACCTGAACCTGCTCGTTACCAGCCCGGTAGCCATCGACGATCGGACCAACAATAAAATTTTTGGCGAGTTGCAGGGTTAAGAGCGGAATAATAATCAGCAGCAAAACAAATCGGATTGCGGTGATCGTGCGAGATTTTGATTTGCGAAAATCCCGGACGAGTTCTTGCTCTGCTTCAGGATCAAGCTCTCGCCGAACCCGATCGACCGTCTCCAGAATCGATCGCGGCAGTACCCCGGTTTTATCCGTCAGGGACTTCATATCTCGCTTGGCAGCCCGCTTGGGCAGTTGATTTCCCGGAGACACGATCGGCGGCTCGGTCTGGCTCAGCTTCTGCTCGGTTTTGGACTGAGTGTTGCTGAGCTGAGGAGGATTGGACTGAGCATTGGTCACAATCATCACTGAACCGGGATTTGGCTCAGGATTGCTGTACGGTGCCAGCACTTCATCAATAAAGCGCAGCTTTTTGAGAATTAGATTAGGGCGATCGATTACATTTACGGTAAGACGATTACTTTGCAGTTCACCAGGAGAGTAATTACTGCTGTTTTCTTCGAGTTGAACTTCGGTAATGGTTTGATTTGAAAGACGGACGATCGAGCTACTTGCTTTGAACTCAAATAAACGGATTCTAATAATATCAAGATACTTTTTTAGCTCTTCTTTAAGATAAGTTCTGGCACTTTGGCTATAGTCACCGTTTTCAAGTGAAATTGGATTTCCATCAAAGTGAGCGTCTTCTAATGCTTTGATGGCAAGTGCCGCTTCGTAGGCCTGATCGAGGGCGCGTTCGGGAGTTTTTTGCAGCCAGCGATTAGCAGAGCGAAAATACTCCTTGAAAGATGCAAAAGCCGAATTTCTCATTGGGGCAATAGGATCGTCTGACATGATGCGAAGGGCGGATTCAGGATCGTTGAAAAGGCAGCAGAACGGGTTGAACAGCAGTTTTAACGATCGATTTGCTTTACAAATTAGCTGGTTTTAAAAGAACCAACTCAAGTTTCAGGTGCTTCTGGAGCAGTGATGTGAGGCAGGTTCTGCTTTAGGGCGATCGGGTTAGGTATCAACGCTACGGATCAACCAGTGAATCCAAACGATCGTTTATTCTAACGTTAGATTAGAAATGATGATACCAAGCCTCTGAGGAGCGATTCGTGTCTCTTGATTCTATTTGGATTTCGGGTGTAACGGGCAGTGGAAAAACCACCCGACTCATCCAGCAGTTTACCCAGGCAGCAGAGGCAAACTGGCAGCGAGACCGGACTCAGGCACGACAGACTGCGCTAGTCTTTGCGGCGATCGGCGATAATCGGCTCGATCTTGCCGATCGCATTGCCGCTGCGACACAGGGCAAATATCGATTTGACTCGGTGACGCCGTTGGGCTTTTTTCAGGACGAAGTGCGGCTATTTTTTCCTCTGCTGGCAGAACAGCTTGGGCTGAAAACCTTATTTCCCTTGCGGCTGCGCCCGGAAACCGAGCAGGAATTAGCGACCCGCCTTTGGCAACCCAATTTAGCGTCGGGTCGATTGCGCCAAACGGGAATGCGCGACTATGACCTTGTGCGTCGATCGCTTGACCTGCTTCAGCTTGCGGCGTTTAGCGGTACACCCCATGAAGACATTGCTTTTTTGCTGAAAGAAGGATTTGCCGAACAGGAAGGTTCTTTAGATTCACGAGATTCATGGGAGGCAATTGGCGAAGCGATCCAGCAGTGGTGGGATTGGTGTCTAGCCCGTGGACTGCTCACCTATGGAATTATCACCGAACTGTACTGGCGATATCTGCTGCCCCACCCGATTTATCGCCAGCACTTAACCAGCCGCTACTATGCTGTGTTTGCCGATGACGTAGACGAATATCCAGCAGTCGCCCGCACCCTGTTTGAACTGCTGCTCGATCCTCCCGCAGCGGGAACGGCGAAGCATTGCGGCATTCCGGGAACCTTTACATTTAATCCTGAAGGCGGAATTCGCCTGGGATTGGGAGCCGATCCCCAATATTTTGCAGAGCTTGCCCATCGCTGCCAGAACGAAACCCTATTTGCAGATGCCAATCGTTGCATTGGTGCAACCTGGGGACGGTCGGTGATGGAGTGGGTGCGTGAACCTTTACTGCTGCCGCAGTTGCCAGACTGCATTCGTACAATCCAAACGGCGGCGAGAGGACAGCTTTTGCGCCAAACTGCTGAAGAAATTGCGGCTGCAATTCATAAAGGCGAGGTTCGGCCCCAGGATGTTGCTGTGATCGCGCCTGGAGTAGACCCGATCGCCCGCTACACCCTGCGCGAAATTCTCACCAGTCAGGGAATTCCCGTTGCCTCGCTCCACGACCAGCATCCGCTTGCCAGTTCGCCGCTGATTCAGGCATTGTTGACTCTGCTGGCACTGGTTTACCCCGGCTTAGGACGATTGCTCAACCGGGAGTCGATCGCTGAAATGCTGGTGCTGTTAAGCCAGGTTCCCAACTCTGTTTATACCGAGCCAATCAGCGCACTGGAAGTCGAAGCCTTGAGTCAGTCCGATTCGGGCAGCTCAACCACCTTTATGCCGCGAATTGATCCCGTTCGAGCTGGGCTGCTGACCGACCACTGTTTTGTGCCCGATTTCGATCGCCCCCATCTGCTTCCGGCAACCGTGCTGCCTCGCTGGGATCGGTTAGGCTTTCAGGCAACTCGCGCCTATGAAGATCTGGTGCAGTGGGTCGAGTCGCAAAAACAGCAGCAGCAGCAGCGCATGATCACGAGTCCCGTTGTGTTGCTCGATCGCGCCATTCAAAAATTCTTTTTTGGCGGAAGCCATTTGCCCTATGACCAGCTTGCCGCCCTGCGCGAGCTGATGGAAACCGCTCAGCATTACTGGGAAGTGGTTACTCGCCTCCAGTCGTTCAATGCCTCAGAAGTCCCGGTGTCGCTCTCGGTGGGGCAATTCATTCAGCTCTTACGCGAAGGCACAATTACTGCAGACCCTTTTCCTTCTAGACCGATCGGCAAAGCCGCTCAAGCGGTCACGATCGCCACAATCTATCAATATCGAAACGATCGACGCTTTCATCGCTGGCAGTTCTGGCTTGATGCCGGCTCACCCTTCTGGTTATCAGGCGGGAGCGGACTGTTTGGTGCGCCCATTTTTCTAAGAAAGCGACTCGGAGCCTGGACAACCGCAGATGAGCTGGAAGCCAATGTGCAGCGACTTCAGCGACAGGTGTTTGATTTACTCCATCGGGCAACCAATCGGGTTTATCTCTGCCACAGTGAACTGGCAGCGAATGGACAAGAACAGGCAGGAAATTTGCTGACGCTGGTGAATGCTGCACTGCCTGTCACCGCAGGACAAATCCTTGAAAGACCGATCAATGCCTAAAAGCCTCGTAAGACTTAAGCATTTTAGGAAACTGAGCTTAAAATTGCCAGTTCCAACCCCAGATTAACGCTAATCCCGATCGTCAGACTAAGGTAAACCCAGACTGCTAAGAGCGATCCAGCGTGCTGACTGTCCCAACCAGAGGCGCAAAGCTGCTGCATGAGCCGTATCTTTTGGCTGGTTAAAGGACTGACAACCAGCGGCTTCACAATCCATTCCCCGATAGTGACCACAATGACAAAATAAAGCACCAGTCCAATCAGCCGCAGTCCATCCGCTAAGATTTCGCCAGAACCAATGCTGACCGGAGCGGATAGCACTCCCAGCAAAGGCTTAGCTGCCTGGGCAATGAAAACACCCGTCAAAGCAGCATAGCCAAAAATTTGAGACAGACCGAACAGGGACGATCGCTTCATAAGGGCGATCCCTGCGCGATTAAATGCTGGCTCAGCAAGGTAGGAGAAGACTCCGCCTGATGCTGATGAAGTGTAAACGCTGCCCAGGCCAGCTCGACAATACAAACTCGGCAAGCACTGGGAATTTGGGTAGGCAAAACAATCCAATAGTGCGGTGTACGTTTTGCCGCTTCAACCTGAAAGTGACGACTCATTGCGATACAATCCGGGAAGCCAGTAAAGTTAACGTTCCCGCTCCATCGCTGTTTGTCTCACAGATAGATTAACTGTCTCTGAGACTTAATAATCTGAAACTTTTCTTGATCGTTCGATTGTTGCTGAAAGTTTGCCGAAATTAAACTACTAAATTTCGCTCAACATAAGCGCGGCCTGCCATCATCGCAGCATTGCTGGTTTCGTATTCTCTGCCATCGTTTAGCAGGGTCAGGTCTGGATCAATCACCCAGCACAAATAGCTATCCATTAGAGCCGATCGGCTCACGCCTACGATCCATCCGGGGTAGGCAGACACTTGTACGATCGATCCATCGCTCATGGCATTTGTTCTCCTTGGGTTGGTTCAGGTAATGTGCGGACTTGAAAATTAGGTTGATTGGTAAAATTTGCAGAAATCTAATTTCCCTGCGCCTATCCTTTAACCTGGCTTGATTTTGACGGATCTGGAATTGAGCTTCCGTCTCTCTCAAGCCTCAAATCCATCTCATCCAGTCAATAGATATTACAATTGCATCCCAAATTAGGCATAGCCTCATCTTGCCCAGAATTACCCCTTACACTACCGTGGTTTCCCAAACAAGCTACTGAGAGAATAAGGAGGATTGAAAAGTTTGGAGTTGCCTCTTAAACCGCCTTTTCTGGAGAAATTGAACCCTCTGCTGCGGACTGCTTTAGCCTGCTTGAGGAAAACTTTTGGAAGTTTATTCTCGATCGAGATTAAGGCTGGGATGATGAGAGTGAATTTTTTCCTGGAACCTCGTCCCAGTTCGCTGAATCACTTTAAAGCTCGAAAATAAAGGCTTTCAAAACTATCTCTGGGCACTAATCCAATGACGAACGTATTTCAACAGCTTGAACAGCGATTTCATCAATTGGGCAAAGATCTGACCCCTGAAGTCGTTGAAACTGCCACTCAATCGCTTCAAGAATGGCTGGAACGCAATATCGATTGCCTTGCTGCCCGTAAACCAGGCGCAGAGTTTAACGGCACGATGATGCAGTGGTTCCACTGGTATCTGCCTTCAGATGGCACTCACTGGAACCAGCTTGCCGATCGCGCCCAGGAGCTTGCCCAGGCAGGAATAACCGCTATCTGGATGCCGCCCGCCTGCAAAGCAATGGAGGGAGAAAACGATGTAGGCTACGGCATTTATGACCTGTACGACCTGGGAGAATTTAACCAGAGCAAAAGCACCCGTACTAAGTACGGCACGAAAGACGAATACGTTGCTGCTGTGAAAGCAATTCAGCGAGCCGGAATGCAGGCTTATGCAGACGTAGTGTTTAACCACAAGATGGGCGCAGACTGCACGGAAGAGTTTGAAGTGGTGCCCTACGACCGGAGCGATCGCAACTGCCCGATCGACGGCGAGAGAACCATTCGCGGCTGGACAGAATTTAGCTTTCCCGGTCGGGGCGACAAGTATTCCTCGATGAAATGGCACTGGTGGCACTTTGACGCACTGGACTATGACGACGGCAATCCGGGCTACCGCGCTGTTTATCAGGTTAAGGGCAAAAGTTTTGATACCAAAGTCGATCTGCGCCAGGGCAACTATGACTATTTGATGGGCTGCGACCTGGATATGAATCATCCTGAGGTGCGGGGTGAGCTGAAATACTGGGGCGAGTGGCTGATGAACACCGTAGGACTGGACGGCTTCCGGCTGGATGCAATTAAGCACATCAACGGCGATTTCTTTAGCGACTGGCTGGATCACCTAGAGCATTACGCAGAGAAAGATCTGTTTTGCGTCGGGGAATACTGGACAGAAGACTTCGGCTCCCTGAGCTGGTATATCGGCAACGCAGGCGGAAGGCTGAATTTATTTGATGTGCCGTTGCACTACAACTTTCATCGCGCCAGTCGATCGGGCGGAAACTACGATATGCGATCGATCCTGGACAACACGCTGATGAAGCACCTGCCCATGTTTGCTGTCACCCTGGTCGATAACCATGACACGCAGCCCTTACAAGCACTCGAATCTATAGTGGAATCCTGGTTTAAACCACTTGCCTACGCGATTATTCTGCTGCGGGCGGAAGGCTATCCCTGCATTTTTTATGCAGACTACTACGGCGCACATTACCAGGATAAAGGACAAGACGGCAACGAGCATGAAATTTGGCTGGACTCCCACCGCTGGCTGATCGATCGCTTTCTGTTTGCCCGTCAATATTTCGCCTACGGAGCGCAGTACGACTACTTCGATCACTGGGACATCATCGGCTGGACTCGCCTCGGCTCTGAGCAGCACCCTGGTGCAATGGCAGTGATTATGAGCGATGGTCCCGGCGGCAATAAATGGATGGAAGTCGGTAAACCTAACACCACCTTTTACGACATCACCGAACACATCAAAGAACCTGTCCAAACCAATCAGCATGGTTGGGGCGAGTTTCGCTGTAACAGCGGATCTGTCTCGGTTTGGGTGGAGAGAGATCCTTTGTTGTCTTGTCTGGCAGGATTACCGATCGAGATTCGGGTGGGTGAGTGAGCGGGTCAGGGGCTTCGGGTTCCTCGTGCCAATGCTCTGCGTTGGAATGCTCATTAAGCGGCTCTGCTACAGGATTAAATCAGCGGCAGAGCTGTATCCAGGAGATTATCCAGGCTGAACCTGGACACCAAAGTTAAAGTCCTATCTGTTTGCAGGACAAATTTCGCGAATCCAGATAATTAAAGGAGCCGTTGAGGAAGCGAATAGATTCCAGCGGCTCTGTTATTCGTCAACTTGTAAAGTGGATGCCTAAACTATAGATTGCGAGAATGAAAGTTAAGAGTGCAATAATCGATAATATCTGTAAGGAAGTTATATCAAAATCCTGGTTCTCAGCTTTTTTCTATCTATGAAGTAAGAGGATAAACTATTTTGACAAACCGCTGACAATACAGTGCTTGTCCATAGATGCACCACACCAATCTTTGATTGGATAAAGATACAGGCGACGAGTACAAGTACTGAGTGAATTGTAAAAAGAATATTGGCAATAGCAAGCCTTTTCGTTTCCTCTGCTATTCCATAGCCCAAAAAAATAATCAATGAGGGAATAAGAATAAACACAAAATCAAAAACGTAAGGCTCAAAAATGAACTCGTTGGAAATTTTCAATAACTGAGCTTGACGATCGAAGAAGCCATCAACATTAGATGCTTCAGCCACAATCATTCCACTATGCCAATATCGCCATAGCCAAAATAGGAGAAGGGTCAAGATACTAAGATTGGTAATAATAAGCAGAATAGAAAAGCGAGAAGACTTTCCAGGCAACGATTCAAACATACTCTTACTTTCTTTTCTAGTCTTGATAAAGAAGCATCAAAAGCTGTGAGCATCAAAATTTATAGTTTTGATTCTTTGAAATCTTTAAGGTCTGCTTGTGTGATTTCAGCGAATCAGGTTAACCGGAGAAAGAGCATTTGAGTCAATGCTTCTCTAATCCATTAGCTCTATTGTCAAAAGGCTAGTAGCTAAAAACGTTCAGCATAAACAATAGAAGACAGATAATTTGCATTACTGATAGAAAGGTTTTGTCAAAATCCTGATTCTCATTTTCTTGTTCACGCCTGGAGTTGCCCGACAAGCAAGTTATAACTGACGCTGAAACTAAGGCACTTCTCCAAATATGTAATACATCAATTTTTGATTGTATTAATACACAGGTAAGGAATACTACAACAGAGTGAATAGAGAGAAAAGCATAGGCAATTGCAAGCTTTTTAGTAATAATTGACACTAAAGAACCTAGTCCCAAAAACGCAATGGCAAGAACAAGAAGAGAATCTAAAATATAAGGTTCAAAAACATACTTATTGAGAATTGAAAAGCTCACCCTGCGATTAAAGAAGCTATCAACATCAACACTCGCAATTAGTCCATCGTGCCAATACTGTCATAGCCAAAACGCGAGGAGAAGAAATATAGCGAGATTGGTAGAAATGATAAAAGCATAGAAGCGTGAATATGTTTTAGGCAAAGATTCAGACATACTCTCAGATCCTTTTCAGCTTCGATCAGCCCCAAAGAAATTGGGTAAAACGACTGTAACTCGCGCTTCACGAGCATCCATAGCACACTCATTGAGTAGTCTACCCAGGATCTAGAGGAAACTCATAAAAGCGTAGTGTCTCAAGTTCAGCAGTTCTTCGCTCCCCCTCTCCCTACTCTCCCTCTCGCCCATCCACCCCTCTACCCCTCAACTCCCACCTGCTGACACATCGACAGCAACGGGCATTTAGGACATTTCGGGGCATTCCCGGTACAAATGTGCTTGCCGAAGGGAACTAGCAGCGCATTAATCTCGATCCAGTATTGCTGGGGTAGTTTTGCTTCCAGGGCTGCCAGCGTTTTTTCGGGCGTGCGGCTTTGGACATAGCCCCAGCGATTGGTGACGCAATGCACATGGATATCGACGCTGATGTAGGGCTGCTCGCAGGCAATACCGAGGGCAAGATGGGCACACTTTGCCCCGACCCCTTTAAACGACAAAAAAACCTGCTCATCGCAGGGCAACTCACCGCCATATTCACGCACAATTCGATCGGCAATATCCCAAATTTGCTGCGCTTTTGCGTCGTGGTAGGTGCTTCTTTGAATCAGCCGCTCGATTTCTGCCACGCTAAGCTGAACCATTTCCGCTGGAGTGCGAGCGCGATCGAACAGCCGTTTTGCGGTAGGCAAACTGACCTCGTCATAGGTGCGAATCGAGATGATACAGGAAATTAACTGCTCAAACGGCGAATTATAACCCTGTGCTGCCAACTCAAACATCGCAGCCTTAGGAAAGGAAGAGACTGCCTGCCGCAGGCGATCGATCACTTCGTCAATTTCAAACGGCTGCTTTTCAGTCACGATCGAATCTTGCTACCGATGACTGTTACAGATTGCTGTTACAGATTACAGACTCACTATGAACTAAGCCTTGCGCCGGAACCGTCTCTGCTTGCGTCGGGCAATGGCTTTGCGCTTTTCTTTTTCGAGCGGTGTTTCAAAGTGGCGATTCTTCTTCATGTCGGCAAAAATATCGGCTCTAGACACCTGCCGCTTAAAGCGACGCAGGGCTGACTCGATTCCTTCGTTTTCGCCGACAATCACTTGAGTCATGCAATCCTCTCCTTGTTTTGATATAAATGTTTGTTCATGTTTTACCACAGAATAAAGAGCTTCCAGCAGAGCGAGGCAATCGTCTCAGCCTACTAGAAGCTCTTAACTTCAAACTATCAATTTTGGGGAATTTAAGGCTTAATAGCGACGATCGTTCCGTCCACCGCGATTGCCACCACCTCCTCCCCAACCGCCACCGCCACCTGCAGGGCGTTCTTCGCGAGGCTTCGCCTTATTGACTTTTAGATCGCGTCCCATCCACTCTGCGCCGTCAAGTGCATCGATCGCAGCCTGTTCTTCAGCGTCTGAAGACATTTCTACGAAACCAAAACCACGCATCCGACCTGTTTCCCGATCGACCGGAAGCTGAACTCGCTTTACCGTACCGTACTCAGCAAAAACAGTGGTGACGTCCTCTTCAGTAACCTGATAGGACAGGTTGCCAACATAGATTGACATAAACTACTCCATAGAACCAATGCAGAGAATCAAATAATCAGAGTGTTGTCCGTCAATCTTTATCCAATCTTGCACAAGCACAACTAACTACCGACTATCTCAAATCCCAAATCCTATAGTAGCCTGAGATGCCCGCTTCAAGTGAAATTTATTCGTAAACAAATGTATCTTTTGTGAGATAGAAGACGTAGCAGGGGAAACAGAAAGGAGAGCGATACGGGAGGAGAGGAATCATTCAGCAGAGAGCTGCCTTCCCCCATAAAAGCCTGAAAAAGCCTAAAGCGGAAAACCCTTAGGGAATTTAGCTCAAAGGTAGCCCTCATAACTACCCCCTGTTTAGGCCTGAGTTAGATGAGAGCAGGGCAGACGATTCGCGGTAAATCTGGGAATGGTTTAAATCTATTATCAATACTTTGTTTGTCTTAAAGGATTGTTTATAGGGATAGGGTCAGTCCTCGAGCAGGGCTAGGGAATGGGGAGGATGTTCGATGCTTGCAGGTCGTTTAATGCCCTAGCTATCGCTACCGATTTGTTATCACAACCAATGGCTATCACAACCAATTACTGAAGCAGGACGCTGAAAAACAGCATGACAAAAGCAATTTATCTTGCCAATCCCTATGGATTTTCCAAGCAACAGCGCGATCTACTGCTGCCGCCGATCGTTTCTGCTCTGGAGTCAATCGGTGTCGAGGTGTGGGAGCCGTTTAGCCGCAACAATCAGGTTGATTTTTCCCAGCCGGGATGGGCATATCAGGTGGCTCAGGCAGACCTGAAAGATGTGCAGCAGTGTGATGGCATTTTTGCGATCGTGAACGGAATGCCGCCGGATGAAGGGGTCATGGTCGAGCTGGGCATAGCGATCGCCCTTCAGAAAGCCATCTTTTTATTCCGAGACGATTTTCGCCGCTGCACGGATAGTGAACAGTATCCGCTGAACTTAATGGTGTTTGCCGGATTGCCGGAAGCCGATTGGCAGCGGTATTACTATACTTCGGTAGCAGAGATTAGTGCGCCGGAGAAGGCGTTGTATCAGTGGGTGAGGGGGGAGTGGTAAAGGGATGTTTTTACCAGGGGTTTCCGATGATTGTGAAGGCAGCCCAGTAGTAGGGATGGGAGAGGGAGCCGCTGAAGCTGTTGTCGCCTGGGGGGAGGGGGATGCTACCAATGCCGGGGATACCCTGGATTTGACCATTGGCGATCGTGACTTGTCCGCGTACCATTGCAATTTGCGCCTGACGGAGGGCTTCGGCTTTGATGGGCGCATTTGTAAGGGCGTCGTAGAAGCGGGTCATCAGGGCAGCAGTGGCGGTGTCGTTGACGAACCAGAGGCTTGCCACCGCAGATTTAACGCCTGTTTGCACAGCAAGTCCGGCAAAGCCGAGTTCAGCCTGTTCATTGCCCAGCGCGGTTCGACAGGCACTTAAGACCAGCATTTCCACGGGCGGATCGTTCCAGCGGAGCTGACGCACCTGATCCATTAGCAGTCGCTCGTCCCAGAACTGGATGTAGGAATTCGTAATGGGTCCGGGGACGAAGTCGGCATGAGTTGCCAGGTGAATAATGCCAAAGGGCTGGGTCTGGCGAACTTGCTTGAAATTTTCGATCGTGGCATCGTTATTCAGCACAATTCTGCCGCCTTGCCAGAGCCGCAGTACCAGCGTTGAGAGTTCTGTGGGAACGACAGGGAGCGGGTTTTGTCCCTGAGTACTCTCTGAGATGCCCATTGCCAGCAGTTGTGCTCTTCGGACATCGACGTAACGGGTGTCGGTCAGGCTGAGGCTGGGCATTAAACCGACGCTGTACTGCTCGATTAAGAACTGTTGTCCGTCATGCAGTGCCGCAAAGGGAAGCGATCGCAGTCCCATATCGGGCAGAAACACGAGGTTGGTAATGCCCTGGGTTTTCAGCTCATCGGCAAGCGGCGTGATCAGCCATTGATAAAGCTGCTGAGCATCTGCCAGGTAGCTGGTGGTTTCTAGATTGCGCGGGTTGGTAATCTCACTGCGGAAGTCTTGGGCAAGTTTCAGCAGAGCCGATCGGGTTGCCTCGGGAACACGCCGCCGGATTAACCCTTGCGCGGTCACGACTACCAGATCAAGCTGATCGCTCTCTTCCGCCAATGGGTCGATCGCCAGTGGGTTTATGCCTTCTGGCACAAAAGAAATATAGATAAATGCAGGCTGTTCGCCCGTTGCTTGCTGGATATCCTGCGCCAGCTCCTTTGCTTGATCCAGGGTAACGATCGGCTGAGGCGGCAACCCTAAATAGTCCTCAAAGTCACTTGAATACTGCCGTTCTAGCCGGGGTAGATCGGTGTCGATCAAGGTTGGCGGCAGCGTTACCTGGGGAATAGGCTGGGTCAGTGGCGGAGTATCCACACGCGGATCAGCAGATGTCAGCGGTTCGGGTGGGGATGGGGGCAGCGGGCTGGGGGATGGCCTGGGGTCAGGGGGGCGGGGATCGGGATCAGGATCAGGCGTGGGTCGAGGATCGGGATCAGGATCAGGCGTGGGTCGAGGATTGGGACCTGGTCTGGGTCGGGGACCGGGCGTGGGAGGATTACGAATCGTGACTTGAACAGCGATCGGTGCAGAGCTAGATAGAGACGGCACACCGTTCGCCAGATCCACAGCAACGACTTCAAACACAGGCAAAATGGCAGGCACATCAAGCGGCGGCGTATAGACCAGCGTATCGGTCGGAGCCAGCAGGGTTCCCGGCAGAATGGGCACTCCGTTGAGTGTCAGGGTTCCTTCGAGTGGGAGGGAAGTTAGCCGCAGCAGTGTCACATCGCCGTTGGGGTCGGTGACTCCGGCGACAAAACTGCTGACTGGAATCGAGAGCGGCTCACCCACCAGCGTGGTTAGGGCAGTGGTTCCTGGCGTAATCGTGGGTGCGGCATTTACTGAAGCGATCGCAATCGCAGGTTCAGGATTGAGCGTGTTTCCGGCAGGTGCGACGGTATAGTTGCCTGAAGCGATCGTGCCTCCTGGTCCTGCAGTAAGGCTTCCGGCACTGCCGCTCAGGGTAGTCCCGGCGATTCCGGGTGTGCCGACGACAAACGGGCGGTTTTCAGCTCCGCCTGCAAACTGAATGGCGATCGTTCCCGGTACGCCGCCATCCAAGCCGCCGGTGACATCGATACTGGCTGCGATTCCCTCCTCGGTGGGCAAAGTGCCTGTAAGCTGCACTCGATCGCCTGCAATTGCGACATCCCCTGCTTCACCAAAAGGACTGGAAGCATCGATCGTCTCGACGGTGACACTGCCCTGCGAACTGGCGATCGTCACATCCCCTGCAAGCGCACCAAACCCTGCTGCGGTCGAAATTGCGCCTGTTGTAATGTCTCCGGTTGCGGTCAGTGTGACATCGCCTGAAGCTCCTACAAATTCACCAAACCCGCTCTGAGTGAGAATGTCGCCTGTAGCGATCGTGGCTCCAGAAATCGTCAGATCGCGTCCGTTGGTAAAAATGGTCGATGTGGGACTAAAGAATCCTCCTGTTCTGTCTCTGTCTGCATCAGCTGTAAAGCGAATCGAGCCGCCGGAACTGGGGACAAACGACAGGGTGGCGATCGAGGGAGAAACCGTAATGTTGTTGGTGGCTTCTAGAATGACATCGGCAGCCTGAGCCGTGAGCGTAGCTGCGTTGATCGTGATATCGCCTGCAAATTCGCCTGCCAAAATATCTGGCAAAGCGGTGTCTGTACCGGGAGTCGCGGGGGCTGTGTCAGAAATCAGAATATTGGTTGGGTCCAACAGGAGTGTGCCTAGACGACCGTTTGCTGCACTTAGGTTGGTCTGTCCGGCAAAGGTAAGCTGCCCCCGGCTCGACACTTCCGCAAAGCCCCCGTTTCCGCCCGTTGCGCCCCCCGTCGCGCTGATGTTGCCGAAGAACTGCGTTCCCTGCTCTGACCAGATGATGACCTGTCCTCCGTTGCCTGCTGCCGTTGCGGAGTTGGCATTTGCAGCTAGGCTAGAACTGGGATCAACATAAACAACCTGAGACTGGGGCAATGTACCTGTGCCTTGCAGGTCGCCGCCGACCCGGATTCTTCCACCTGTCGCGCTCGATGCATCCAAATTGGCATCCAGCAGGGCAATTCGATCGCCCACCACCGTAATTTCAGGATTGGCGGGTGTTCCTGACGTTGCTGCATTCAGGGTTCCAGAGACGATCGTCGTTCCAGGCTGTGTGGGAATCACCGTTCCCGACCCGCGAAGCTGCACCGTCCCGTCGGGCTGGACGATTAGATCGGTTGCGCTTTGAAGCTCTTCGCCACCGGTGAGCAGGGACGGCAGGGAAAGTGGACTGGTTGGAAGCGAGGCATCGGCAGCATTTGCTGAACTTTCAGTAGGCAGTTCCAGGCTGAGCAGCGATCCGGTCTGGCTAAGGCGCACTCGATGGGTTCCAGGTACGGCGGCGATCGTCAAATTTCCCCCTGGTGCAGCAATTTCGCCGGTGTTCACCACAGTTCCGCCCAGCAGCGTCAGAGATTGTCCCTCAGTAACCGCCAGATTGCCAGAGTTCACGATCGCCCCCGACTGAGTCAGGGCAAAGTCAAACCCGATCGGCTCGCCAACCAGTGCAGCATAGTCAGGGCGACCGATGTCGCTCAGCCAACCGTTAGCAAAGCCAATTCCCGTTGCGGTTGTAGCCGTAAACGCTGCTGGAACATCGAGCCGTGCATTTCGCCCAAAAATAATCCCTGCCGGATTGATCAGATAGAGATTAGAATTGCCGCCCGACACGCGTAAAATGCCGTCGATCAGCGAAGCATCGCCGCCCCGAATCCGAGCCAGAATATTGCGAATCGCCGGATCAGACTGGAAGTTAGCAACCTGTTCTCGGCTCAGCCCAAACCGCTCAAAGCTGTGAAATAGATTTCTGCCGTCCCGCGATCGTCGTCCCCCCTCGATATCAAAACGATTGCCGCGCTGCCGTACCTGCGTTCGAGTTCCATCATTTGCCGGAGCAATGCGCTGCGCCAGAACCGGAGAAGCAGTAAAGATTGCCAGCAGCACCAGCAGCAGCCGAAAAGCCGGAGGGCAGGAAGTCTTAGACATGGGGGCATCAGGTCTAGTCAGAACAGCTCAGAAAAGCTTTGAAAAGCAACGATGATTGCCCGAACCGCCTTTCTAGCCCTCTAATTTTGGGAAACTGAGTTCTCCTTTGGCTTCTCAAAGTTCCCCAAAGTTGGGGGATTTAGGAGGCGATGTTGAATCTCGAACACTTCTCAGACAGCTTCTCCCTCTTACGTTACGTTAGGCGATCGGGTGATTCCGTACAAACGCGCAAAAAATTAATGCAGGACAGCTTCAGAATTTGATCCATTGGTTTTAGGGTGAGGTTCGCTAAAGTAATGCGTGATGTGAACGATCAACCTCACCCTTGACTGCCCTAACTCCCTTGACTGCCCCCAATCCGCCGACCTCCTGGCACGGACACCTTGAATTAGATTACGCCCAACGCGAGGAAAAGACGATTCTCGATCGCGTCTTTGTCCAGGCTCCTCTGAAAGTGCAGCGTCCTTTTTATCCTGAAGCCGGAACCTGTCATACCGTGATGCTGCATACGGCGGGAGGCATTGTGGGGGGCGATCGGCTCTCGCTGCAAATCAACCTTCAGCCCCAGGCTCATGCCCTGCTTACCTCTGCGGCGGCTGCCAAAATCTATCGCAGTAACGGTCAAGAGGCACAGCAAACCACGCACATCAAAATCGGCGCATCTGCCTGTCTGGAATGGTTTCCGCAGGAGACGATCGTGTTTGACGGGGCGCAGTATGCTCAGCAGCTCAAAGTCGAGCTAGAACCAGGCGCAATCTGGATGGGTTGGGATATTACCCGGTTAGGACGCAGTGCTAGAGGCGAACGGTTTAACGGGGGCTACTGGCGCTCGAAAACCGAAGTCTGGCAAAACGAGCGGCTGTTGTGGATTGACCCGCAGGGCATTCAGGGCGGCCATGAGATGATGACTAGCCTGCACGGACTCGCCGGATATCCCGTGATCGGCAGCTTTGTGTTCATCGGACGCGAAGTTTCCCCCGATCGAGTCAAGGCGGCAAGAACTGCATGGTATCCCGAAGGCAAAGAACCGGAAGATTCTATTTCCCTGCATGAATCAGCCAATCAAGTCGGAGTGACTCGCCTCACCGCCGGATTGCTCTGCCGCTATCGCGGAAACTCTACTCTAGAAGCCAGAAAATGGTTTATGCGGGTCTGGGAACTGGTGCGGCAGGAGGAGTTGGGGCGATCGATTTGTGTGCCGAGGGTGTGGCAGATTTAGGGGGCAATGCAGAATCTCAAACACTGCTCAAACAACCTCTGAGGGAGTGCAATGTGAAAATTGTTGAAGTGACGCAACATGGTTTCAATGAATGGCTGAATTTAGCGTTGAAACTCTGGCCAGATGATTCTGCTGAAGAAATGCAGATCACTTTGACAGAAATTCTCGAATCCTCTCGTCAGGTAGGTTTCCTGATCAGAAATGATGCCGGAACCGCGGTCGGTTTTATGAATCTTTCGCTTCGATCGGACTATGTACCAGGGGCGAGTCGCAGTCCGGTTGCCTATATCGAAGGAATTTATGTGGAAGATGAATACCGCAAACAGGGAGTTGGTACGGCTTTAATCCACTGTGCCGAACAGTGGGCACTGGAGCATGGCTGTGTAGAACTCGCTTCAGACGCTTTACTCGACAACGCTATAAGCCATGAATTTCACAGCAAAATGGGGTTTCAGGAAGTAGAACGGGTTGTCGCCTACATCAAACCCATTCTTTAAACTCATTCCTTTGCCCAACGAATGCTGTTCTCGCTCCGCTACTCCCCCATAATAAAAGAAGAAATGTAAACAGATGTTTCACGGGGTATCGGTAGCGCATCATGGCGAGAGATCTACGCGAATTTTTGCAGTTGCTCGAAGATCGGGGACAGCTCCGACGCATCAAAACCCTCGTCGATCCAAATCTAGAGATCTCCGAGATCAGTAACCGGATGCTGCAATCAGGTGGACCCGCGCTGCTGTTTGAAAACGTGAAAGGCGCAGATTATCCGGTTGCAATCAACGTGATGGGAACCGTGGAGCGCATTTGCTGGGCGATGAATATGGAGCGTCCTGAGGAACTGGAAGCTCTCGGCAAAAAGCTGGCGTTGCTCTATCAGCCCCGTCCTCCCAAGAAGATTTCGCAGGCAATCGAGCTGGGTCAAGCGTTATTTGACGTGATTAAAGCAAAGCCTGGACGCAATTTCTTTCCACCCTGTCAGCAAGTTGTCATGAAGGACGATCAGGTGGATTTAACCAAACTCCCGCTGCTGCGCGTCTATCCAGGTGACGCAGAGCGTGTGATTACGCTGGGCTTGATGATCACTAAGGACCCGGAAAATCGCACTGTGAATGTGGGTGTCTATCGCTTGCAGCTTCAGTCCAAAAATACGATGACCGTACAGTGGCTCTCGATTCGGGGTGCAACCCGTCACCTCCGAAAAGCGGCAGAGCGGGGTCAAAAGCTGGAAGTCGCTGTGGCTCTGGGGGTTGATCCACTCCTAATCATGGCAGCCGCGACTCCGATTCCGGTGGATCTATCTGAATGGCTGTTTGCCGGACTCTACAGCGGCGAAGGCGTAAAGCTGGCAAAGTGTAAAACGATCGACTTAGAAGTCCCCGCAGATGCAGAGTTTGTCCTGGAAGGCACGATTACTCCAGGCGAAACGGCGATCGACGGTCCCGCAGGTGACCACATGGGCTTTTATGGCGGCATCAATGAAAAAGCTCCCCTGATTCGCTTCCATACCGTGACGCACCGCAAAGATCCGGTTTACATGACCACGTTTAGCGGTCGTCCACCCAAAGAAGACGCAATGATGGCACTGGCTCTAAACCGCATCTACACCCCCATTTTGCGGCAGCAGGTTCCCGAAATTGTGGATTTCTTCCTGCCGATGGAAACCCTGAGCTACAAGGCGGCAGTCCTGGCGATCGACAAGGCATATCCCGGTCACGCAAGACGGGCAGCAATGGCTTTCTGGAGTGCCCTGCCCCAGTTCAACTACACAAAATTTGTGATCGTGGTGGATAAGGACATTAATATTCGCGACCCGCGTCAGGTGGTCTGGTCGATCGCCTCCAAGGTTGATCCGGGACGTGATGTGTTTATCCTGCCCGACACCCCTTTCGACTCCCTCGACTTTGCCACCGAAAAAGCAGGACTGGGCGGACGGATGGGCATTGATGCTACCACCAAAATTCCGCCAGAAACCGATCGCTACTGGCATGAGCCGCTTCAATCTGACCCCGATACTGCCGCAATGGTTAATCGACGCTGGGCGGAATACGGCTTAGCCGATCTGAAACTGGATGAAGTGAATCCGAATCTGTTTGGCTATGACATTCGCTAACCGCTGAAGGGATTTTGGAGCAGTGTTCTAGTTTCTACATCGCCTTCTAAATCCCCCAACGCTGGGGGACTTTGATCCTTTGGTAGTTCCTTAGAGAGGAGCGAATTCATGCTGCAATTCAGCAGTGCCCGGTCTACTGGAGCGCAGGATTTTCTGAAAGTGAACTGTCTCTTTTGAGCCGCCGCTCTTTAGAGTGGATGAGAATCGATCGCGCAACGGAAGGGGACAGAACCATGTTGAATACAATTTTTGTCAACGCAATCTTGATCAACGCCTGTCGTCGCCAAAGCATTGATGGCTCATATCGAAAAGCTTGAAATAAATAGCGCAGAGCAATTAGATTACTCCGGCGCGATCGACTCACTTCCGCCGCTCTTAACCCCAGATAAAAATATAAGTTGCTAAAACTCTGGTTTTTGAGGGATTGAATTGACTCAGTAGCTTCTGTAAAACAGCGATCGAGAATCCGCATGCAGTTTCTTTCGATTCCCTTGACATTGGTAGACGCAGACCCAGGTGAAATGCGATATAAAACTTGAACTTGGGGAACACAAACAAACGAATAATGAGCAGCAAGCCGGAGCCACATATCCCAATCTTGCGAATTGCTCAACGATGCATCAAAGTTTCCAATTTCCGAGAATGCCCGCTTACAAATGAGCGTATTGGAACCGTTTTCAATGAAGTTCATTAACAGCAGTTTTGCATAAACATTGCCGCTGTGTTTCGCATGGCAGCCTTTACGATAAAAGCGATCGGCTTCGTCAATATAATCAGTCCAGCTATAGGCAACTGCTGCTTCCGGGTGAGTTTGTAAAGCATGAAGCTGCAACTCTAACTTCTTCGGCGTCCAAACATCATCTGCGTCAAGCAGTGCAATGTAATCCCCAGATGCCTGCTCAATACCACGATTTCGAGTGGCAGACGAACCCGCGTGTTCACAGGAAAATACTTTGATGCGAGGATCGGAAAAACGCTTCGCAATCTCTAACGTTGCGTCTTTTGATTCATCATCAACGATGAGCAGCTCAAAATAGGTGTAAGTCTGGATTAAGACTGATTGAATTGTTCTTTGAATTGTTGCCTCAGCATTATAAGCCGGAATCACAATTGAAATGAGCGGAGGTGAAATGGAAGGAGGATTAATCATTGCTCTACTAACTCGCAATTGAGTTTATCTTGGTTTATTAGCACCGCTATTTCCCCGGAGATAAATTGGACTCATGAGAATGCTGAGATACAGTTCCATTTCGCAAGCAGCAACTATATCTGTTTTGAGCTGAGCGCGATATTTGAGAAAGTGAGAAATGAGCTTGTGTAAATCTTTCCCTAAATAAGCAAACAGCATGAAGGGTTTTTGCCACGGTTTGAGGCGGCTCATGCGAATCACCGATCGCGATAATCCAATCCCGCGTAAACAAGCTGCTAAATAGGCTTGTTCGAGTCGCCAAGCGGGAATTTTATGCCTCACCTGCATCTCCGGGTTGTACCAGATTTCCCAGCCCGACCGCTGAATATAGTTAAGTACTTCGGTATCTTCTCCCGCTAACATCGAACCCTGTACGCGGCCCACTAGAGCGGTCGTGCCCGGTACAGCTTGTAACCAGGCGTTTTTTCGCACGGCTAATCCGGCTGAAGGCGGCAACATTCGCTTTGACGGTTCATAACAATAAGCCTGATTGCCTCGTTCCACGATCGCCAGAAATGATTGAATTCGCTTGAAATTAGGCGGCGGGGCAACTTCAAATTCACCGTGAATCTGGCTGCCAAACGCGCCTGCCTGAGGATGGCTTTGAGCAAACTGATAGGCAGCAGCCACCCAGTGTTTATCCGGCAAGTTATCGTCGTCCAAGAATCCAATCAGGTCGCTCTGTGCCTCCTGAATAGCAAGCTGTCGGGCAAAGGCAGCCCCCTGACGTGGCTCAAGCACATACCGCAGCGGACAGGGAAAATCAGAAGCTTGGTAGTCGGCAATCACCTGAGCGGTTCGATCGCGGCTGTTGTTATCTACCACGATCACTTCCCAGACTAACTCTGCAGGGACTACTTGCAATCGAAGACACTGCAACACTTCGGGCAATCGCTGTTCGCTATTGTAGGTCGGAATTGCGACTGTGAAATTTACCATAAAGCAGGAGCAGGATTGGATGAGTGGAGGTGTCCTTAAGCATTCCCGGCTTTGAGGTAATCGGAACTTTATGTAGAACTCTGCGATTTGTTACGGCTTCTCAGCGATCGCCAATCTCGTTGCAGACAAATATTACAAATCAAGCAAATCGTGTAAATAAAATGTTGTCAAATCAAACATTCTATGCTTCTGGAGAGAATCAAACTTATCCTCATCCACCTGCCGTTATACATCCCTGAGGAAATGTATTACAAAATATTGCGACGTGCCTAAGAATATGAACTAAATGCCTGACAATAAATCGGGAAGATGACTGAGGATAGACCACTGAGGGGCTAGTAATCAGACACCTTTATTTCAGGCACCTTTCTGGTGTACGCCAGTATAAACATTCCTGGTACATTTTGCTTTTTGGAGGAATCCATCAATGAGTATTGTCACGAAGTCAATCGTGAATGCTGATGCTGAGGCTCGCTATCTCAGCCCTGGTGAACTGGATCAAATTCGTGGTTTCGTTACCTCGGGTGCACGTCGCCTACGGATTGCTCAGGTTCTGACCGAATCTCGTGAGCGCATCGTGAAGCAAGCTGGCGATCAGCTCTTCCAAAAGCGTCCTGACGTTGTTTCTCCCGGTGGCAACGCATACGGCGAAGAAATGACTGCAACTTGCCTGCGCGACCTCGACTACTATCTCCGCCTCGTCACCTACGGAGTCGTTTCCGGTGATATAACCCCGATCGAAGAAATCGGTATCGTGGGTGTTCGCGAGATGTACAAGTCTCTGGGTACTCCGATCGATGCAGTAGCTGAAGGCGTTCGCGCAATGAAGAATGCTGCTCTGTCGATGATGTCCGGTGAAGATGCTACTGAAGCTGGCTCTTACTTCGACTACGTTATCGGCGCAATGCAATAAGAGTTCCCGCACTGAGCTATTTTTGCTTCGGTTTGGAAAACTCATCCCTCTTTCAATTTTCTATCTTGACCCACAAGATTACGTTTTAAGGAAGCGAGATCATGCAAGACGCTATTACCTCTGTAATCAACTCAGCTGACGTTCAGGGTAAGTACCTGGATACCTCAGCAATGGAGAAGCTGAAGAGCTACTTCTCCAGCGGTGAACTGCGCGTTCGTGCAGCAACCACCATCAGCGCAAATGCTGCTGCAATTGTGAAAGAAGCTGTGGCGAAGTCTCTGCTGTACTCGGACATCACCCGTCCCGGCGGCAACATGTACACCACCCGTCGCTATGCTGCCTGCATCCGCGACCTCGACTACTACCTCCGCTATTCCACCTACGCTATGCTGGCTGGAGATCCTTCCATCCTGGATGAGCGCGTGCTGAATGGTCTGAAGGAAACCTACAACTCGCTGGGTGTACCGATCGCTGCAACCGTGCAGTCAATCCAGGCAATGAAGGAAGTCACCGCTAGCCTGGTGGGTGCTGATGCTGGTAAGGAAATGGGCGTTTACTTCGACTACATCTGCTCTGGCTTGAGCTAATTTTCAGCTTTGGTTTTGAGCTTTAGATTCGATCGTTCTGTTTTAGTTGAACAGTGCCTTGGATTTAGGGCTGAAGGCTAAAGACTCACAGCTTGAATTTCCTGGAAGTCTGGGAAGTCTAGAGTGAGTGTTAGGCAGTCAGGGGCGGCTCACAGAGCGAGCTGAGACGGTCTAAGATTGATTCTGGACTCCCAGATTTTGATTAGGATTCAACCTACTGTTTCCGACTTTTCAGGAGAGAACACGATGCGGATGTTTAAAGTAACGGCTTGCGTTCCCAGCCAAACGCGAATTCGCACTCAGCGGGAACTGCAAAATACCTACTTCACCAAGCTCGTTCCCTACGACAACTGGTTTAAGGAACAGCAGCGCATTCAGAAGATGGGCGGCAAGATTGTCAAAGTTGAATTGGCAACTGGCAAACCCGGCATGGATGTAGGTCTGAAGTAATTCTTCAAATTTTTCACAACAAGCTATCAGGTTTATTTCGCATTTGTCGTCATTAAACCTGCACAATCTGGGCAGTACCGCTCAACAACCAGGCTAGCTTAGTCGGTTTTGCGAGGTAGTGCCCACTTTGTATTTTTATACTTTTTATTGTATGTGCCGTCTTAAATGCTTCTAATAATACTTCTAATCGCTAATACTTCTAATTACTAATACCTTTAATCGCAAAATAAATCCTAATCGCACAGTAAATCGACTAACGCGATATTCTACGACTTCCGTTTTCCTATCGAACTGATTTGTCTCGGGATATTGGAACTGCTCAGTCTTTAGTGGCTGTTACGGCTCAACCCTTCCCGGCAGCAACTCATTTAGTAAGAAATTATTAAGCCTGGGCTGCTCAAAAACACGATCGTTATACTAAAGACGGTAAAGGCGATTCCTGTATGACAAGTGTTCCAGTTGTCCAGCAAGATTTTTCGTTTACCCAGGGAATCCGTTCCGCAAGATTTCTTCAGTGACCTTAATTGCCTTAGTGTTCTGAAACTGATCATCTGAAATTCATCGTCTGAAATTTACTGTTTGAAGTTTATCACCTGAAATTTATCGAGGCGGTTTTTGGCTTTCCGTTCTTCTGGGTATCAACGCTGAATTCACCCACGTTTCCTTTTTTGGGGCTACAGATAAGGCAGCAGTATTCTTTTCCTTGCAATTTGCACACCCTAAAATTTTCACTTCCTATGCTTACTATTATTGGCTGCGGTAATCTAAATCGATGTGATGATGCAGTGGGCGTTATTGTCGCTCAGCGTTTACAGAGCTTTCTTAACCGATATCCCCGATCGGATGTAGGTGTGTTTGACTGCGGTACGGGCGAAACCGATGTGATGGTTCAGGCAAGAGGCAGCAATACGCTAATTATTATTGATGCCTGCACTACGGGTTCAGAGCCAGGAGCCGTCTTTACTATGCGGGGCGCAGAGCTAGAAAGCTTACCAGAACCGGGGCACAGCCTGCACAACTTCCGTTGGGATCACGCGCTGGCAGTCGGACGTAAAATGATGGGAAAAGACTTTCCTAAAGACATCACCGTGTATTTAATTGAGGCAGATCAGCTTAATTTGGGATTAGAACTGAGTCCGGTGGTGAAATGTGCAGCTGCGAAAGTGTTTGATGCGATCGTGGAATCGCTGCCCGTTATGAGTTATGCTTAACCGCGCCGAAACCGCCGATTGAACTCTGCGACGCGCTGCTCCCACTGCTGGCAGTATTGCTTCAGCGTGTCTGCCTCTAGCCAGAACAGCTCTGCCGGAGATTCAGGAACCGCAACCACGATCGCTGCTGCCTCCAGCTCAATGCCCTGATCGGCATAGGAAAAGTTAAATGCGCTGTAGTAAGCTGCCAATTGCAGGGGGGCATCGTTCAGCCGATCGAGACTTTTGCGGGGGCGATCGGCAGTTTTCCAGTCGAGAATGCAGGGTGTGCCGGAATAGCTGGCAACGCAGTCAATTTTTCCAGCGTAGCCCAAATCATAGTGAAACACGCAGCTTTCCACCAACCGCACCTGATCGACCTGCTGCAACACGGGTGAGAGGCTGTCCCAGTAGGGTTGTACGGTTTCAGGACGGGGAACATCCTGACTCAGCAAATAGTGCTTAATGTGTTTGTGAGTTTGGGTACCGCGTCGGCTGGCATTGCCTGAAATTCGTTTGGCTTCTTCTGCCCCCACTCGATCGCGCCAGTTCATAAGTGCCTGACGAGCTTCGGGAGGCTTGGTCGCGTTCAAAATCGTTGTCACGCTGGGGAGCCGTCTTCCTTCGGCACCTACAAAGTAGCTCTGCCCCCGCTCGCGGACAGACTTGGCAGAATACACGGGTAAAAGCTGGGGAACCGGGAGCATATTCAAGAAAACGGCTCAGGAAAATTGCTTCATATCAAGCAACCGACGGATTGCCTGCAGCAGATGATCAGGATCGATCGGTTTAGACAAATGGAGCTGAAAGCCTGCCGCCATTGCCTGCTGGTAGTCGTATTCGGCAGCATAGGCAGTAAGGGCGATCGCCGGAACCTGTCCACCCTGCTTCGGAGACAACTGACGGATTTGTTTCAGCAACGTATAGCCATCGATCCGAGGCATTCCAATATCGCTGATTAGAACATCGGGAACCGTCTTGAGCAGAATCGTCAGCGTTTCTTTGGCAGAGCTAGCTAGTATGACGGTTGCCCCTGCTTCTTGCAGCAAGGTGCTGACGTATTCGCGCATATCGGCTTCGTCATCTACAGCAAGCACACAAATGCCTTTGAGCGGCTCAGCATTGGCAATCATCGGCGGCGGGGCGGGTTCTGCCAGCACCAGCGCATCGGACTGAATCAGCGGTAAACAAACAGTAAACGTTGTGCCCTGCCCTTCTCCAGCACTCTCAACGCTGACCGTGCCGCCATGGAGTTCCACGAGATGCCGCACGATCGCCAGACCCAGTCCTAAGCCGCCAAAGGTGCGCGTGATCGAGCTGTCTGCCTGCCGAAAGTAGTCAAACACATGGGGCAGGAAGTCGGGGTGGATACCTTTTCCGGTGTCGGTAACAGTGAGTTGGGCGTAGGGGGTAGGGGGTGAGAAGGGAGAGGAGGAAGGCTCGGCAGTTGTACCCGCTTGGCCACTTCCCATCTCCCCATCGCTCCCCGCAATGCGCTCTAGCTTCACTTCAACTCTGCCCCCATTAGGTGTGAATTTGACAGCGTTGGAGAGCAGGTTCCAGGCGATTTGCTGAAGGCGGGCTGCGTCGCCCGTAATCTGGTAGAGGGCAGGTAATGGGGCGAATTCGATTTGAATTGCTTTTGCTTCGGCAGCAAGCTGCACGGTTTCGATCGCCGCCTCAACCACATTGACTAGATCGATGGGAGTCATTTGCAGACTCATCTTGCCGCGCAGAATTCGGGAGACATCGAGCAGGTCTTCGATCAGCTGGGTTTGCAGTTTGGCGTTGCGTTCGATCGTTTCCAGGGCGCGGTCGGTGGTGACGGCATCAAAAGCGCGGGTTCGCAGTAGTCTAGTCCAACCGAGAATCGGGTTGAGGGGCGATCGCAGTTCGTGGGACAGCACGGCGAGGAATTCGTCTTTGATCCGGTTGGCGGTTTCGGCTTGTTGTCGGGCAGCCTGTTCCTGGGCGAGCAGCTTTTCGCGTTCGGCTTCGGCGCGTTTACGGGCAGTTAGATCGACGTAAAAGGAAACAATCTCGGTTTGTTCGTCATACGGCTCATTCATAAACGCAGAGCCAATCAAAATCGGAACGCGGGAGCCGTCTTTGCAAATGTATTCTTTTTCAAAGGGAGTGCTAACGCCGCGCTGCCGCAGTTCTTGTCCGGCGGCCATATCAAGCGGTAGGTATTCGGCGGGGGTCATATCGAGCCAGCGAATTCGTCCGGCTTTCAGATCCGATCGCTCATAGCCCGTCATTTTCAGGAAATAATCGTTGGCATCCACAATATTGCCGGAAAAGTTGCCAAACGCGACCCCAAAAATATTGGATTCGGCAAGGCGACGAAAGCGCTGTTCGCTGGTGCGGAGGGCTTGTTCTGCCTGCTTCGCTTCGCTGATATCGGTATGCACGCCGACCCACTCCAGCAGATTGCCGGACTCATCGAATACGGGCACTGCTCGAACCGAAAAATAGCGGTAGCTCCCGTCTGCAATTCTCACCCGATGTTCACTTTCAAAGGTGCTGCGGGTTGACACTGCCTCGGTCCACTGTACCCTGACTCGCGATCGATCCTCGGGATGAATCATTACCAGCCAGCCTGCGCCCAGATAATTTGGAAAGCTTTGTCCCGTCAGGCGTTCCCAGGAGGGCTGCGCCATTTCGACTTCTCCATAGGCTTCGGTCGTCCAGACGGCTTCTGCCGAGGCCAGAGCCAGCGATCGATAGCGGGCTTCTGACAGTTTGCGATCAGCAACTTCCTGTTCTAGCAAGCGATTGGTGAGTTCTAGCTCGATCGTGCGCTGAATGACTCGCCGCTCCAGATCGTCGTTGAGCGATTCGAGTTCTGCCTGAGCAGTTTGAAGCTGAGCCGTTCGCGACTGCACATGCTGTTCGAGTTCCTGGTTCAGCCGATTGATTTCTGCGGCTGCTCGATCTCGTTCTGCTTCAACCCGGACGCGATCGGTAATGTCAAACGTGAAGGCAAGAATCTGCTGGATTTCGCCCTGTTCATCCAGCATTGGCACGTATTTAATAATCATGGTGAAGGGGTCGGTCTGGGGCAGCGTGAAACTGCACTCGATCGACTGCATCTGTCGGGTTTCAACCGTTTTGAGCAGCGTGGGTAAATAGGCTTGCGTCACTTCTTCTGACCAGAGATCTTCATCGCGTTTACCGAGCATCTCTGCCAGCGTCAGATCGGCTCGACGCAGTCCGGTCTCGTTGACATACTCAAATCGCCGCTCTGCATCGTAAACCACAAATACATCTGGCAAACTGTTGACTGCCAGCCGCAGCCGTTCTTCGCTCTGACGCAGGGCGGCGGCTGCCTCTTTACTAACCGTAATATCAGTCGTGATGCCATTAATGCGATCGGGCTGTCCCTGCTCGTTTCTCACCACATAGCCCCGATCGCGAACCCAGCGAACCTGCCCATCGAGGCGGCACAGCCGATATTCTATGTCAAACTGATCGATCGATTGCTGCTGATACAGTGCCTGATCGAGTTCAATCAGGCGCGAGCGATCGTCTGGGTGAACGCAGCTTAGCCACAGATCAGACTGCTGCAAAAATTCCTGCATCGGCAAACCACAGAGTTGCTCGACGGAGGGAGTGGTATAAAGCAGCGCTCGCGTCTCGATATCGCGTGACCACAGCACATCTTGCACCGACTTCAGCACCGCGTTCAACTGAGACTGGCTCTCCTGAAGCTGTGCCTGAATCTGCTTGCGTTCTGCTTCGCGGTGCTTTGCCATGGTGATGTCCCGCATCACGCCAATCATGCCGCTCGCATTGCCATCGCTGTCTTTGAGAACGGTGACCGACGATTCGACAAATAGCCGATCGCCCTTTGCATTAAAGTGCAAAATCTCGCCGCGCCAGTACCCCTGGGTGATCAATGTTTGAGCCGCACGCTGCCGATCGCCCGGATGAAGCCACTCGTACTGCACGACCTCAGCCAGCGATCGTCCGACAACTGCCTCGGCGGGCAAGCCATACAGTTTTGCCGCACCTCCATTCCAATAAGTGATTTGCTCTTGCCGATCCACGGCAACAATAGCATCATTCACCTGCGACAAAAGCTGAAGCTGAAAATGAAGCTGCTGCTCATATTCTTGACGGCCCGCTTCAAGTTTTTTTGCGGCAGTCATATCCAGGAAGTAGGCTGCAATCCCTGTTGAACTAGGATAAATATGAACCGAGAACCAGCGATCGAGCGAGGGATAATATTCCTCGTATTGGGCAGGTTTTTGCGATGCGATGACGCGCAGGGCAGCACGGTATGCTTTGGTTCTCCGTAGTTCTGGAAAAATCTCCCAAACACTCTGTCCCAGAAGCTGCTGGCGCGGTTTGCCTAGAAGCTGTTCTGCCCTGGCATTAATGTAGGTATATCGCCAGTTGCGATCGATAATGATGAATCCATCAGTCGTCAGTTCAAAGAACTGTTCCAGTGGAAGCTGCTCTAGCGGCTCGGTTTCCTGGTTTCTTCCCCGATTTTGATCCTGGTCGAGATTGACTTGACTGTACCAAATCTTTTTCTGGAGCTGGCTTTGACGATCGGACTGCCGATTCTGGGCTGAATTGCTTTGGCTCAGATCTTCCTGGCTCAGATCGTCCTGGTCTGGATTACCCTGCTCTAGCGTGTTTTGATAGGTGCTGTTCTGATTAATGTTGTTCTGATTGGTGTAGCAGGGCTTCAGCCAGCGAAATCGATCGCTCAACAGCATTCCCACACACGCCACCGTCAAATGTGAAGTGATCTGATGAGAAGGCGGGGAACCAGGATTCCAGAATTCATCAATGAAGGCAGTCAAAGTACGTTCAAAGACCGGATCAAAGGCAAAGGGTGAATACCGATCGCAAAGCCACGTAACCGCAGCAGAAGGTAGAACCAGACTGCCAAAGAACTGAAATTGCTGAGCAAGTTTCCACATGAAAGGCGAGCCAGAAGACTTATCTCTTTTTATAGATGATTCTTCGCTAGAAGAGTTTACTGTGAATTTAAGTCAGCCTGTAGACAGAGCAGTTTAGCGATGCAGTTTAGCGATCGATCTTAGCGAGGCAGCACGGTAAAGAAAACAAGCCAAACAGTTAAAGCCATGACGGTAAACATAAGTAGCTCTCCTGATGCTGAATGAATCTGATGTTGAACAGATGTTGAACAAATAATGCTGGTTTGGTGAAATGAGAAGCCGAAATCGAAGCAACTTTTTAAGCGATCGTTTTTTAGCAACCGTTACTTGCTCAAACTTGCTCGCTTAAACTTAACTAGCCCGAAGTGTTACTTGCGCAACCCATACTACAGTGAAATACAAGTAGTGAAATACAAGCAGCGAGATAGAAGGACTAACCCAATAGAATACGGTTGTAAACGAACAGAGACAAAACTGGAATTGCGATCGCTATGGTCATTAGAGCCATAGTCATGGAAGTCGTTATTAAGGCAGTTATTAAAGGAAAAGTAATTAGCATAGCCGTAGAGTGATTTCCAGAATGCTGTTATTTTGTGGGATTACCCTGCTGTTGCACCTCTGCCCGACTGCTCAATCGTGCCTCAGTCTGTAGTGATAAATGTTTCTACGTCAGCATTCGTTTGCTCTTTATTTAGCACCAGCGATTGGATCTGTCTAAGGGTCAGGCTAATGGACAGGAATGCAGTATTTCATTCGTAATATAGAGCACATTTGATTAAATTTTCGCTAAAAAAGAATTAGTGTAGCTGAGAGGGCAGTTCACGGTGACTGCATCCTACAACCCAATTCTGGTCATTTTTTCGATCCTGTTGGCGATTGTTGCAGGTTATACTGCGCTCGATCTGACTGGACGAGTCAATGCGTCGGCGGGGGTTGCTCGAAAACTCTGGCTGGTGGGTGGCGCAGTCGCACTAGGCGTTGGCATCTGGGCAATGCACTTCATCGGGATGCTGGCGTATCGCCTGCCGCTGCCAATGACCTATGACGTGCCGATCGTTTTATTTTCGCTGGTGGTGGCAGTCGTGGCTTCGGGCGTGGTGCTGTCGATCGCCAGTCAGCCTAAACTCGATTGGAAACAGCTTGCAGTTGGCAGCCTAATCTTGGGAACGGGTATTGCATCCATGCACTACACAGGCATGGGAGCTTTGCGGCTGGCAGCAATTCCGCGCTATGACTGGCGATGGGTGCTGCTGTCGATGCTGATCGCTATTGGAGCATCGTTTGTGGCTCTGCTGCTGTCATTTAAGCTGCGAAGTGCAATTAACCTGGGCGGAACGCTGCGAAAGCTGATTGGGGCGATCGGGTTAGGCAGCGCGATTTATGGAATGCACTATGCTGCAATGGCTGCCGTTCACTTTCAGCCAATGCCTACTGCGGTCTTTCAATCTGAAGAAAAACTGGAAAATTTGTGGCTGGCAGGGCTGATCGGGTTAGCTGCGCTGGTGATTCTCATCCTGGCACTAACGGCTGCATTTATGACGCGCCGCCTTAGTGTTGAGCTTGCCAGAGCCGAGGCACTGCACGAAAGCGAAGCCCGATTTCGATCGCTCGTGCAAAACGCCTCTGACATCATTGCGGTGATCGGGGCAGACCTGCAAGTGACTGACGTAAGTTCCTCGATCGAGCAAATTCTAGACGATTCGCCGCAAAACTGGATCGGCAAAAAAGCATTTGAACTCGTGCATCCCGACGATGTGGGCAAAGCAATTCATCTGCTCCAACAGGCGATGCAAAGCAGTTCTCCCGCTAGGACGATCGCCAAAGCGCAAACCATTCAGCGAACACAGCTTCGCTTGCAGCACAAAGATGGTTCCTGGCGCGATTTTGAAGTGCTTGCCAATAGTTTGCTCAACGAACCTGCTGTTCAGGGAATTGTGATGACCTGCCGCGATATTACTGCTGCGAAGCACCTTGAAAAAATCCGCCTGCGCGTCGAAGCCGAACGAGAACAGTTGCTTGCAAGCGAGATGCTGGCACGAGGTTCCGCTGAGGTGGCAAACCGCCTCAAAGATGAGTTTCTCGCAACCCTGTCCCACGAACTGCGAACTCCTCTCAACGCGATGATGGGCTGGGTTCAGCTTTTGCAAACCCGCAAGCTCGACGAAGCCACCGCCAGCCGCGCCCTGGAAACGATCGATCGCAACACCCGCGCTCTGAGCCGTTTGGTCGAAGATGTGCTGGATGTATCGAGCATTATTACAGGCAAACTGCGAGTCGTCGTCTATCCGGTCGAGTTAGTTTCAGTGATCCAGTCTGCTCTCGATGCAGTGCGCCCTGCCGCAACCGCCAAACAAATCCAGCTAGAGTCCATGCTCGACCCTACTGCCGGACCCATCCTGGGCGATGCCGATCGCCTTCAGCAAATCGTCTGGAACCTGCTCGCCAATGCCATCAAATTCACGCCCAATGGGGGCAGAGTTGAAGTGAAGCTAGAGCATGTTGGGGAAAGCGATGGAGAGATGGAGAGCAGTCAAGGGAGCACAACGACTGCCGAGCATTCCTCTTCTACCTCTTCACTCCCTTCCCCCTTATCCCCTCACATCCCCATTCCCTCATCCGTTCCTTCATCCCTTTCCTCGTCCACCCCCTACGCCCAACTTACCGTCACCGACACCGGAAAAGGCATCCACCCCGACTTCCTGCCTTATGTATTCGATCGCTTTCGGCAGGCGGATGGCTCAACGACACGCACCTTTGGTGGTTTAGGGCTGGGTCTGGCGATCGTGCGGCATTTGGTGGAACTCCACGGCGGCGCGGTCAGCGTTGAGAGTGATGGGGAAGGCAGAGGATCTACTTTTAAGGTCAATCTGCCAATTAGCAGTGTGAACCTGTCTCCTTCTGAACTGGAGCAGGGCGATCGATCGAGTCCTGTTCAGAATTCATCTAGTCAATTGTCGGTGCTGGAAGATTTGCGGGTGCTGGTTGTGGACGATGAGCCAGATGCCAGAGAACTGCTGAGGGCAATTCTAGAGCAGGACGGCGCGATTGTTGAAACCGTTGCTTCTGCTGCGGCAGCACTGCAAGCGTTGCCCCACTTTAAGCCCCATATTGTGATCAGCGACATTGGAATGCCCGAGGAAAATGGTTATGCTTTGATTCGGCAGGTGCGAGGTCTGGCGGCATCGGCAGGTGGACAAACTCCAGCGATCGCTCTGACTGCCTATGCAGGACATGAAGATTATCAGCAAGCTCTACAGGCAGGCTTCCAGCGGCACCTTGCTAAGCCGATCGATCCGGCTGATCTAGTTAAAGCTGTGGCAGAGGTAGCGGGACGGGCGTTAATTTATTAATCCGATATTAATCCGAATGATGATTATCAATTTGTACCGGGCAACAGGATAGCGATACCGGGCAATAGGACATTTTAAGGTCTAGCTAAATTTGCTGGCTAACTTCCGTCAGTTAACTTTAAGGTTTGCCATTTCACTCTTTAAATTCTGTAAGTGTTGAGTAATGCAAAGATTTCTGCGCTCTAGAGAATTTAAAAGCAGGAAAGCGAACGACGCAAACCGACAAACTTGGGTCAGAGCGATAAACTTGTTCAGGAAATTTTTGCATCGTTTAGAATGGCGGAAATACCCGACCTCACAGCATTGGTTTCTCCTATCGTAGAAGAAATGGGGCAAATGCCTTCTGGTGAAGTTAGAAATCGGGGGGCAGTTGAGAAGTGTTTTCCTTATGTTTCTTTGACTGCTTCGATCGCAGATGCCATTGAAGTGATGCAGCAAGCTAAAACGGACTATGTTTTAGTCGTTGATAACTTCGAGCAGTCTGCGGATTTGCTCTGTTCTGAAGAATCTGCTTTGAGCCAATCGACCGCGATCGAAACGCTGGGACTGCTGACGCAGCAAGCGATCGTGCAGGAAATTGCGGCGTCGGGCAATTTGTCGTCCTGTGATCTGACGGCACTGCCGATTCGATCGATCGTGCAGCCCGCCCTAACCCTGAGCGAAGCCGAGGCAGAGGATCTATCGCAGGTTTTTCTGATGTTTCAACAGCATCAGTTGAGCCATTTACCTGTTCTAGACGCTGTTGGGCGGGTCAGCCGGGTGCTCACAATGAGCGATGTGAGAGATACCTGTATGCGGCTGTACGCAGAACAGGAAGTGGAAATTCAGCACAACACTGGACAACTGCGCCTTGTGATTGAGTTTGAGGCAATTTTGCGGCGAATTGTCGATCACATTCGCAGTTCGCTCGACGAAGCGCGGATTCTCCAGACGGCGGTAGAAGAACTGGGCGCAGGCTTAGGCATTAACTCCTGCAACATCGCGCTGTATGACCTAGAGCAGGGCACTTCCACGATTCTTTATGAGTACAACCCTCCGGTAATTCCGTTTCGCGGTCGTACGGCACGGCTTGCCAACTATCCCGAATTCTATGACCAGCTTCTGCAAGGGCAGAGCCTTCAGTTTTGCAATTTGCAGCCTAACCCGATTCGCGGACGGCGAGCGATTTTGGTGTGCCCGATTTTCGATGACCGTCAGGTTTTGGGGGATATCTGGCTGATCAACGATCGGGACTACAGCTATCGCTCCTATGAAATTCGGCTGGTGCAGCAGGTGGCAAACCAGTGTGCGATCGGCTTACGGCAGTCGCGGCTGTATCAGGCAGTGCAGCAGCAGGTTGAGGAACTGACCCGCCTGAATCTGCTGAAGGATGATTTCTTGAGTACAGTTTCCCACGAACTGCGGAGTCCGATCACCAATGCAAAAATGGCAGCTCAAATGCTGGAAATCGTGCTTCAAAAGGCAAATATGCTCAATCCTGAGTTACCTAGGCCACTCGATCGCTATCTGCAAATCCTCAAAGACGAGTGCCAGCGCGAAATTAGCCTGATTAACAACCTGCTCGATCTAACTCGCCTGAATGACGAATCGGAGCCGCTGCGGCTAACTGCGGTTGATCTCTCGCTGCTCATTCCTCAAATCACACAAGGCTTTTTAGAGCGCATCCAGAACCAAAATCAAGAGCTAATCTATAAATTGCCGCCTGATCTGCCGCTTGTGCAAACCGAGGTTACTGCGCTAGAGCGGGTTCTGATCGAACTGGTGAATAACGCCTGCAAATACACGCCGCCCCAGGAAAAAATCATTATCCGAGTTCAGGTTGCTCCACAAACGCTGCAAATCTCGATCTGTAATACGGGCATCGAAATTCCTGAAGCAGAGCGCAGTCGCATCTTCGATCGGTTTTATCGCATTCCGAACAACGATCCCTGGAAGCACGGCGGTACGGGATTGGGCCTAGCACTGGTGCGAAAACTGACGGAACGCTTGAAAGGAACGATTTGCCTTCAGGTCGGGTCCAATCAAACCACTTTTGTGATTGAGTTGCCCAGGGCGATCGAGGAGTAGGAGAGAAGTAGGAACAGATTGATGCGATCGATTTGACGCGACCGATCCCACAAACTGCTCTCTCGCCCCCAATTCAGGGAAAATCTCTCCTACGGGTTCTCAAAGTCTGCCAAAACCTGGGGCATTTCGGGGGCGGAGTAGAACTCCTAATTCTTCTCAAACACCCCCTCAAACCTTAACTGCCAATCTCTGCCAAAATATCAGTCGCGTGGCTTGCCGTGTCTATGGTTGAGTAAACTTTCGCAATTTTGCCCGACCCATCAATCACATAAGTAACTCGCTTTGAGTAGCCGCCGCCGTCTACATCGTATGCCTTGGTGATCTTGCCATCCACATCTGCTAACAGCGGAAAGGGCAGATTGTACTTTTGGGTAAATGCCTGGTGAGAGGTTTCGTCGTCCATGCTCACGCCAAACACGGTGATATCTTTGCCTTGATAGTCGCTGTAGTAGTCGCGAAAACCGCAGGCTTCTTTGGTGCAGCCAGGAGTGTCATCTTTGGGGTAGAAATACAGCACGACGGTCTTTCCGGCATAGTTAGACAGCGTGACGGTGTTGCCGTGGGTATCTTTGACGGTGAAATTGGGTGCAGTTGCGCCTTCGGTAAGCGGCATCGTCTTGTCTCCTTTTCGAATGCGGATAGACAACCAAAAATCTTAACCTAGTTTGGGTACAGGCTGGTGAATGCGCTGGTGATTGACCGATCGCCTCATGCACGCTGAATGCATTATCAACGCACCATTAATGCGCCTTCATCCAAGTAAAGTAAAAAGTCGCTCCCTGACCGATATCCGATTCGACCCAGACTCGACCCCCGCGCATTTCAACAGTTTTTTGCACTACTGCCAGTCCGATTCCGGTTCCTTCCACCTGATCGCGGGCTTCAAGCCGCTGAAAAATGCCCCAAATTTTGGGTTGATATTCGGGCACAATTCCTGCACCGTTATCGGCAACGGCAAATTCATAAAAGTGATCCTGCTCGCGCACGCGAATCTCGATTTTGGACGGGTGCTTGGACGGGTGTTTGGACTGTTGCAGTTCTTCCCCAGTTTTGGGATGAGGGACTTGCCCGTACTTCAGCGCATTGCTGATCAGATTGAGGAAAACTTGCTCTAGTGGCACTCTTTCCGTGATCAGCGTTGGCATTTCGGGCTGAATAATAATTTGCACTTCCGGCAGTGAAGACAATAGCTCGATCGTTTCCTGCAAAAGCTGCTGAACGCTGAGCCGCTCCAGTTTTCCCTTAAATCGTCCTGCCCGCGAATACTGCAAGATCCCATCGATTAAGCCTTCCATCCGATGCACCCGCCCCCGCAGCAGTTTCATTTGCTGACGCGCATCGTTGGTCAGAACGTCTTCCAGATCTTCTTCTAGCCAGGTCGAAAGGTTGGCGATCGCCCGTAAAGGAGCCTTTAAGCCGTGAGAAGCAATATAGGCAAACTGATCGAGTTCTCGATTGCTAGCTTCCAGGGCGCGGGTGAGCTGCAATAGTTCCTCTGCCTTGCGCTCGACTTCCTGCCGCGATCGAACCTGATCGGTCACATTAACTGCATGAACCATGATCCCGTAGACCTGATGGTTTGCGTCAAATAGCGGCTGGTAAACGTAGTTCCAGAAGCTCTCTTCGATTTTACCGCCGCCATTGTGATCGAAAACTGCCCGCTCCTCGCGCCCCCCATAAGCCTCACCGCTTTCATACACCCGATCGGGCAGCTCGTAAAAGCCCTGCTGATTAAGGACAGGCAACGCTTCTCGCACCGGTTGCCCAATACAGTCTTCTCCCACCAGTGAACTGCTGAAACAGAGCATTTGCCGTTTGGATTACATGATTAGAACCGTGTGTTATCCAGATGGCAGCCGGAGCCCGAGCAAACACGCCCTGAAGTTCTGCTCGCGCTGCCTGAGCTTCTGCCAGAGCCTGATCGCGCAGTTCTTGTTCCTGTTTTTGATCGGTGATATCCCGCGATACGCCAACGATTTCAACGACCTGTCCGGTGATGTCAAAAATGGGCGATTTGATCGTGTGGAAAAAGCGAACTTCACCGTCAGCGCGAACATTCGATTCTTCTGAAACTTCGATCGGCTGTCCTGAGGCAAACACTTCAGCATCAGTATCAGAATGCAGGGTGTAGTGGAAGCGCAGTTCTTCGATCGTTTTGTCGTAGTAGTTCTGGGTTGCCTGGTTTGCATAAATTAGGCGGGAGTTGGGTGCGAGGCTGTAGACCATATCCTGCACCGAGTTGAGGATTTGGGCATAGCGATATTCGCTGTCACGCAGGGCAATTTCAATCTTTTTGCTATCGGTAATGTCGCTATGAATGCCAATCCATTCACGGACAGTGCCATCGGTTTCAAGGACGGGCACGGCTCGCACAGACATCTCGCGATACATACCATCCTGTCGCCGCAGTCGATGCTCAACTTGATACATCGTTTGGGTTGTCAGCGCATGATTCCAAGCTTGAGCGGTCTGAGCGCGACCGTCTGGATGAACTGCAGTGAGCCAGCCCCAGCCCAAATATTCTTCAAGCGATTGTCCGGTAAAGGCACTCCATCCCGGCTGCTCTGAAACGAATTCTCCGTTTGCTTTCGTATCCCAAACAATTTGCGATGTGGCTTCAACCAGCGATCGATAGCGTTCTTCGCTTTTTCGCAGGGCTTCTTTGGCAGTTTCGAATTCCTGTCGCTCCGCGCGTTCGCGCTGCAATTCCCGATGGCGTTCTTCGGCTTCTCTTTCTTTTATCTTTTCGTTTGTAATATCGAGCATGATACCGTGCAGCATTTGCGGTCTGTTCTGGCTATCTTTGATCACACGCACGATATCTTTTAGCCAGATAATTCGCCCATCGGCAGCGATCGCTCGATACTCAAACTCGTGGTCGCGTCCTTCCTTAGCGGCACAGAGGCAGAATTGAATGCTGCGACCCGATCCTTTGGATGCAGAAGTGTATCCTGCCAAAAAGTCAGTTCCGAAAGCCACTGCTGCACTGGATACCCCAAAATCTGCTCAGCTCGATCGCTGACAAACGTAAATTGCCAGGTCGCCAGATCCATTTCCCAGACGATCGCATCCAAATCTTGCAGCAAAGTAAAAAATCGATCGCGAACTGCTGTTTCTGTCTGAACTGTTTCTGCCTGGGCTGTTTCTGTCTGAACTGTTTCTGCCTGGGCTGTTTCTGTCTGAACTTTAGTCTGGAAAGCTTCACTGGATTGCATCGATACATCACCAGATACCCCAGACCGATTTATAATCCAATACTCCTTCGATCGCTGGCTCGATCAGTAATGATGCCAAAGGGATTATCAGCTACGGGAGTTAAAGTTACATCTATAAGAGGAGCGATGCTGCTGTGCTTCTTGCTCAGCTTGGAAGTCCCTCAGAATTGGGAGATTCAGGGGGGCTGCAAGATTTGAAACTTAAAACAGTAACCCCCCGAAACAGCACCTTCTGTAGAACAGTAGAACCAGGAAATCGTGCGAGTCTTTATTACAGGAGCCACGAGAAATGTTGGCGCAGAAACGATGCGGAGCCAGCATTATCCTAAAGTCGCGATCGTTGCTAGAGTACGGTCACCGCAGTCTGGAACTTTCGGCAGGCGGCTGCTCCTCTTGTCCAATCAGTTCAGGATAGGAAGGTGCAACAGGCAAAGATTTCATCTCGTTAGTGGCAATATGACCCAGATAAAATGCCCCTGCTTCAATATCCAGTGAATGGGCAGTTACATCTCCTTCCAGGCGACCTGTGCGCGTGAGCGTGAGCCGTCCTTCGGCAATCACTCTGGCTTTCACCACACCATGCACCACAATATTATTTGCTCGTAGCTCTGGACCTTCAACCAATCCCGACTGGGAAATTTCCATATCGCCCCGAACTTCCACTGTGCCATGCACAATGCCATCCACGCGCAAATTTCCCTCGACGTTAAGAACTCCCTGGATTTCGCAGGTTGAGCTGATGTAGGTCAATGAAGAAGACGGATTGCGCTTAAACATCCTTAAACCGTAAAAAACAACCATTAAAAAAGAAGAAATAATCTAGCCTGAGCGCGAGCCTCTTGAGGGTAGTCCAAGTATCTGGTATAGCAAGTATCCGGTATAGAACTATAGCCCATTCACACAAATTGACAAACAAAAAAATCCCCCGCTATTGGAGGGATTCATTGAGCCTAACCGTGAGAGATGCTTATAACAGCAGGAGAATTAACCGTTGATTACAGGAGCGGTCAGTGCAACCGGAGTTTCTGCACCCGCAGCCAGGTCAAGCGGGAAGTTGTGAGCATTACGCTCGTGCATCACTTCCATGCCCAGGTTGGCGCGGTTTAGCAGGTCTGCCCAGGTGTTCACCACCCGTCCCTGCGAATCCAGAATGCTCTGGTTGAAGTTGAAGCCGTTCAGGTTGAACGCCATTGTGCTGATGCCCAGTGCCGTGAACCAGATACCGACCACTGGCCACGCACCCAGGAAGAAGTGTAGTGCCCGGCTGTTGTTGAACGAAGCATATTGGAAGATCAACCGACCAAAGTAGCCGTGTGCAGCCACGATGTTGTAGGTCTCTTCCTCTTGCCCAAAGCGGTAGCCGTAGTTCTGCGACTCGTTTTCGGAGGTTTCCCGCACCAGCGAAGAAGTTACCAGCGAACCATGCATTGCAGAGAATAGCGAACCGCCAAAGACAGCTGCCACGCCCAGCATATGGAACGGGTGCATCAAGATATTGTGCTCTGCCTGAAATACGAACATAAAGTTGAACGTTCCAGAGATACCTAGCGGCATACCATCCGAGAACGAACCTTGTCCGATCGGGTAGATCAGGAACACTGCCGTTGCAGAAGCCAGCGGTGCAGAGTAAGCCACACAAATCCAGGGGCGCATTCCGAGACGGTAGGAAAGCTCCCACTGACGACCCAAGTAGCAGAAGCAGCCGATCAGGAAGTGGAAAACGACGAGCTGGTAAGGGCCACCGTTGTAGAGCCACTCATCCATGCTGGCGGCTTCCCAAATCGGGTAGAAGTGCAGACCGATCGCGTTGGACGACGGAATCACTGCACCCGTAATAATGTTGTTGCCATAAAGCAAAGAACCTGCCACAGGTTCACGGATGCCATCAATGTCCACGGGAGGAGCAGCGATAAAGGCAATGATGTAACAGATTGTTGCAGAGAGCAGCGTCGGGATCATGATGACGCCAAACCAACCGATGTAAACCCGGTTTTCGGTAGACGTAATCCAATCGCAAAAACGCTCCCACAGACCTGCGCCTTCGCGCTTCTGAAGAGTAGTTGTCATGATTGCTATGGTTTAAGAAATGATGCGATTAAATGTATGAGCAAGTGGAACCTCGCTGTCATTTATCGTAGGCGGAGTTGCAGAATTTGCCAAGAATGGTGATTCTTTGCAACAGTAATTTATGTACCGATATGAAGACAGATTTGAGTATTTAATCAATCTATTATTTCAATCTGTTTACAATTCAAATTCAGTACAAAATTGCGATCGATTGCTTCTAATTCAATTGGAATCAGGTAATTCACAATTTGCGTTGGGTGGTACATCGGAGCAGCTTCAGCACAAAGCAACTACATCAAAATCAAAAATAGCCGCTGAAACAAAAGAATTGCTTCAAATTTCAGCAAATTTTGTTCACAACTATTCACTCAGGTTTACAAACTAATGTGTCTAATTTGTGAGTCGGATTAAATTGCCCGGCAGGGGGCACTGCCATTAGTTACCCTGCTCCTGTAAATTTGCTTTTAGAGCAAGGAAAGTCAATCATTACAGCAATTTAATGAACTCTTGTAAGGGCTTTTCTCAGCAAACCTGTGACGATCGCCGGAGTCTCTAGGTGAGGTAAAACGCCTGCATCAGGAATCGTCCAAAACTCCCGAACTGCTCCAGAACTCAGCCCAGCAAGCCGTTTGCCTACAGCAGGACTGCCAAAGCGGGACTTCTCGCCCCAAACAAAGAAAGTCGGTATGTTGAGCTGCGGTAAATACAGCGACAAATCAAAACATAAGTCGCCCCTGAGCGAGGCTAGAGCTGCATAGTCCGCGTTAAGCTGCTGCGCTGAGGTGAGGTACGCTTCCACCATTTCCTGCGTCACCCGTGATCGATTCGCAAAGAGAAACTGCTCTAGAAAATTACGCACCGCAAACTCATTTGCCGCGCCTGCGGAATACAGCAAGCGATCGATTCCTGGAATGCCTGCAATTTTCGCTGGAAGCCCGTTACCATAATTTGAATCAAAATCTGAATAGCCTGCGGGCGACACCAGAAACAGCGATTGAAACAGATCGGGACGCTGAATTGCTAATCGAATCACTAAACCCCCGGTGAGCGAAGCAGAGACGACCGTAGCAGGTGTGCCAATTTTTTCCAGCAGTTCCGTAATGACCTGAAAATAGTCTTCGGGCTGATAGTCTCGTATCGGATGGGTCGATCGTCCCCAGCCAATTAAATCGGGCGCGATCACCCGATAATCGGGCGCAAAAGCCGGATATACTTTTGACCACTCATAAGCTGACGAACCGCCACCCAAACTGTGCAGAAATACAAGCGGCGGCAAATCTTCTCCCACTTCAGGATGTCCGCGCCAGGGGCGATCGGTTGGGGTGTAGTAAACCATCACTCCCAGGAACGTGGTAATAATATGCTGCGTGAATCCGGGCGGCTGAAACTGAGGCATCGGCTTAAAGATTAATCGGCTTGAGGATTAACAGAATTTAAATCAACTAACTTCAAATCAACAAAATGAACCTACTTCAAATCAACAGAATGAACTTAGGGAGGGGCAAACGTTGGGAGGGCAAACGTCCCAAGCATAGCGGATTTCATTGAGGTTCGATCGCAGCCAAAACCTTATCCAGTTCGATATCTAAATTCAATATCTAATTCGATCGAGCCTTTTAATGGAACCCTTCGACGTACTGCTTTAGCTCTCTTGCCATGCGGCGTAAGCCCTGCTGCTCGTCCTGACGCAGAAACAGCAGAAAAACATGGGTCACGGCTCCCGAAAGGTTCTCCTGGTGAATGTATTTTGTGCGCTGGCGATCGATTTGCTGCAACTGGAAGACGCTCTCACTGCGAAATCCGGGCGCGGTATAAACCCATCTCAAACAGGTTTCAGGCTGGAGTAAGGTAATGTGCGGTTCAAATTCGGTTTCACTTTCTTCGCGCACCCGCCGCAGCGACAGGTGAACTTTTCTCCCCTGAGTAAAAGGCTTTCTGGGATTGCGATCGTACAGAAACGTGTTCCAATACAGCCATTTCTCTTTATGGATCAGGGCTTCCCAGACAACTGGCTTGGGTGCATTGATTTCGATTTCGGTGTAGAGACTGGGCATAGCTGCCGGAAAGTGCTGCGTGTTTCGTGTGCAAGGGTACAGTTTAACGGGTGAGCTGCCTCTTAGACTGGGCAGTGCATCACTGCAAGGACTAAGATTTCAATAGGATTTCGATCGCCAACGATTTAAGAGTTCCGCGAATTCCCACCGATGTAACGATAGGTTTTAGAGGATGTTTGAAAAGTCATCATGATGCCTCGAACCGCCCCCTCGTGGGTCAATCGGGTTAATCGGGTCAATTTTGGCGAGAAACCCACTTTAGGAGATTCAGATTAGGGAATTCAAAGTCCGCCAGTATTGAGGGGTTAGGGGGCAATGTAGGATATTAGACATTTTTCAAACATCCTGCTAATCTGCCGCTCCCATTGAATGACTTACTTTCGGCAACTTCCATTCAGCTGCGCCCACCCTTTAGCCACGTACGCATAGGAGCATTTAGCGATCGTATGGTCAGTCTGACACCCAACCCTAGCTATAGTTTAACGATTCGGATTCAGCTGCCCAACATTGCCGGGACGCTGGCTCCTGTGATTCAGGCGATCGCTGGGACAGGCGGAAATATTGGCCAGATTGATCTGATCGAAGTCAACCGCAAAACGCTTATCAGAGAAATTACCGTAGATGCATCGAGCGCAGATCATTCTGAGGCGATCGTTCACGCGATTAAAGACGTTCAGGGCATCAAGATACTGGATGTCTACGATCGCACATTCAGCCTGCATCGGGGCGGCAAGATCAGCGTGCAGAGCAAGATTTCGCTGAAGCGTCAAAGCGATCTGGCAATGGCTTATACGCCCGGAGTGGGGCGAATTTGTACGGCGATTGCCCAGCAGCCAGAGCGGGTTTATGAGCTGACGATTAAAAGTAATACGGTGGCGATCGTCACAGACGGCAGCGCAGTCCTGGGGCTGGGAAATCTGGGCGCAGCGGGGTCAATGCCTGTCATGGAAGGCAAGGCAATGCTGTTTAAAGAATTCGCCGGAATCGATGCCTTTCCTATTTGTCTGGCGACTCAGGATGTCGATGAGATTGTGCAGACGGTGAAGCATATTGCCCCAGTTTTTGGCGGTGTGAACCTGGAAGATATCAGTGCGCCGCGCTGCTTTGAGATCGAAGCCCGCCTGAAGCAGGAACTCGATATTCCCGTGTTTCACGATGACCAGCACGGTACGGCGATCGTCACTCTGGCAGCTCTGCTAAACGCGCTCAAGGTCGTTCACAAATCGATTGATCAGGTGCGAATCGTGATTAATGGGGCAGGTGCAGCCGGAATTGCGATCGCCCAGCTTTTGCAAACCGCAGGCGCAACCCGAATTGTAATGTGCGATTCACGCGGCATTCTCTCCACCGCTCGGACTGACCTGAACGACCAAAAGCGCAAGTTTGCCGTTTCGGAAAGCGGGTTGCTAGCAGATGCCATGATCAACGCAGACGTATTCCTGGGGGTCAGTGCGCCGGGCGTAGTCAGTGTTGAAATGGTCAAATCAATGGCAGACGAGCCGATTGTCTTTGCAATGGCAAACCCTATTCCCGAAATCCAGCCCGAACTGGTGACGGATTTAGTGGCAGTCATGGCAACCGGACGCAGCGACTACCCCAATCAAATCAACAACGTCCTGGCGTTTCCCGGTGTCTTTCGCGGAACGCTCGACTGTCGTGCCAAAACCATGACCACCCAAATGTTTCTTGAAGCGGCAAAGGCGATCGCCTCCCTAGTTAACCCAACTGATCTCAGCCGGGAACAAATTGTGCCCTCGGTCTTTGACGATCGGATCGCAATTTCAGTGGCGGCAGCAGTGCGTTATGCGGCAAGAGCTGAGGGCATTGCTCACGATTAAACCTGTCAAAGATTAAACCTGTAAAATAGGAAGGAATCAAAAGAGCTGGAAGTTTTGCCCCTGCTGATCATCTCTCTGGTTAGCTTTTTTGGGCAAGTTGTTCTTTGCTTCCCTACTTCGATCATTAAATTTGTGCCTTATTCTGAGCTTCCTGATTCGTTTGACGTTTTGATTATTGGCGGTGGTGCGGCTGGACTATATGCAGCACTTCGCATTCCCCAGCATTACCGCGTTGGCCTAATTACCAAAGAAACCCTCTCTCTCTCTGCGAGTGGCTGGGCACAAGGGGGCATTGCAGCCGCGATCGACCCGCAGGATTCGCCGAGTTTACATATCGAAGATACGCTGAAGGCAGGGGCAGGCTTGTGCGAGCCACAGGCAGTCGAGCTTTTGGCAACCCAGGCTGCGGACTGTATTGCGTCGTTGCTTGAGATGGGCGTGCGGTTTGATCGGCGGGAAAATCAGCTCGCTCTGACGCTAGAGGCGGCTCATTCTCAACGGCGAGTGCTTCATGCAGCAGATACAACAGGCAGAGCCTTGGTGAATACGCTCGTAGAGCAGGTTTTAAAGCGATCGAACGTTCAAATCCTGGAGCAGGCATTTGTGCTGGATCTGTGGCTAGAAAACCAGCAATGTTGCGGGGTCAGTTTGCTGTACCAAAACCTGCTTTGCTGGCTGCGGGCAGGAGCGGTCATTCTGGCGACGGGTGGCGGCGGGCAGGTCTTTGCCCAAACGACAAATCCGGCAGTCAGCACAGGCGACGGGGTGGCGATGGCATGGCGGGCAGGGGCAGAGCTGCGCGATTTAGAATTTGTGCAGTTTCATCCCACTGCCTTGACTTACCCTGGCGCACCGCGATTTTTGATTAGCGAGGCGGTTCGGGGGGAAGGGGCGCATCTGGTGGACTCGGCTGGACACCGATTTGCCTTTGACTACCATCCGGCAGGTGAACTCGCACCGCGTGATGTGGTAAGTCGAGCAATTTTTAGCCATCTGCAAAAGACGGCTGCTGATCCTGCAATTGCTCACGTCTGGCTGGATTTGCGTCCCATCCCTGCAGCAACGATTCGCCATCGCTTTCCAAACATCATGGGAGTTTGCCAGCAGTGGGGAATTGATATTTTCCAACAGCCGATTCCGGTCGCGCCTGCGGCTCATTACTGGATGGGCGGTGTGACTGCCGATCGCCTCAATCAAACCACGATCGCCGGACTCTTTGCCGTTGGCGAAACGGCTAGCACAGGCGTACATGGTGCAAATCGATTAGCCAGTAATTCGCTGCTAGAATGCATCGTCTTTGGAGCGCAGTTTTCAGCGTTAGACTTACCCGTGACAGAACCAATTGCCGACCCAACGCTGAATCAGTCTTCTATCCAACGGGTAGAATGGTTCGATCGCAGGCAAGAAACGCTGCCGTGGCAAACGGATGCTGAATACTTGAGTAAACTCCGTGACCTGATTCCCCGATTGGTCTGGCAAAGTGCGGGAATTTGTCGAGAGGCAGCCTCACTTCGGCAAGCGATCGAGCAGATCGACCAATGGCAACAAAGGTTTGACCATCTGACCCTGAGTCAGGAGCTAAATCGCTGGCTCAGCAGCCCGTCCACTAACCGGATTACCCTGAGCGAAACTCTTGCACCATCTGCGCCATTCGAGCTAGCAAATTTGATCCGCCTGTGGGGCGAAACTCGCAATTTGCTCAACGTGGGCAATTTAATTCTTAAAAGTGCTGCCTTTCGCACTGAAAGTCGTGGAGGGCACTATCGCACTGATCACCCGAACATTGAACCTGACTGGCAAGTTCATACGCTGATTGAGAGCCATCGCTGGAAACGATCCGCAAGCATTGGCTGACGAGCACGATTTACCCTCAAGAAACTGAGCCGTTAGCGGGCTCCAGACCCCTGAGTGCGATCGGGTGTGCCTTCGCCCGGCATTGTGGGATTGTCGCTGTACTGACTGAGCTTAATCGAAGCCTTGTATACCTGCTTTGGAGCGGCAGGGCTGTTATCGTTGGCGAATAAGTTGCTGGAAAATGAATCGTTGGAAAGCGATTTTTCCTGTAAGTCGATCGATCCATTCACTGATTTTTGGATTTCACCGTTCTCACTGAATGCAGCCGCAGAGGCAGCGGGTAGAGCAATTCCAACGCTGATGCCTGCAATGTGCAAAACGTTTGCCATCACGACAACTGCAAAAACTCGCTTTAAGATATGCATAATTTCAACAAAACACCGTAGATTCACCCAAGTAGGGTTAGTATATCTGCCTATTTGCTAAAAAAGCCAGTGCATTCACTGACTTTATGATGAATCCGGGAAGTAATTGCTGACACCACCCAATGGGATGAGTTATATCCTTTACTGTAACTAAATAAATTAAGCCGTAAGTTCACTGACTTTATTAACGGCTAGAAAAGAATTTCTTCCAGAAGGAATATAGCCATTATGGCTTGCTCTCATGGAAACAACGGAGATCGTTACGCTTTGACGTGGATTGTAAACTCTTTTAGCATAGTGGCTTAATGTGATGAGATATAGCCAGTTAAATTCCGTAATCCCTACTGAGCTTTGCAAACTAAGATTCAGCTTTATGCCACTCTCCACCAGCTACATCGGCGAGATAAAATACAAAATCTGGCATGATTAGCTCATTGTCCTGTCGTAAGCAGCTCTGAGCCATGACCTCCGACCCAGCTCATTCCCAATCAGAAATTGCCCAATCAGAAATTGATATAGAAGCAGTCCAGCTTAATGAGTCTGCAACTTCTCCTCAGCTCGCTACTGATCAGTATCAGCGCAAAATGCAGCGGCGCAAAGAGGTACAGCAGCAGCGTTTAGCAGAGCGGACGTTAGAAAAAGGACTCATCATCGTTCACACAGGCAACGGCAAGGGCAAGACAACTGCTGCGCTGGGCATGGTGCTTCGATCGCTGGGTCACGGCTATCAAGTAGCGATCGTCCAATTTATCAAAGGAGCCTGGGAGCCTGCGGAAAAGCAAGTTTTTAGCCTCTGGCAAGATCAGCTTGCATTTCACGCGATGGGCGAAGGGTTCACCTGGGAAACTCAGGATCGCGATCGCGATATTCAAGCTGCCAAAGCTGCCTGGGAAAAAGCACTCACTTACATCAACAATCCAGAGTTTCGCCTAGTACTGCTCGATGAAATTAATATCGCGCTCAAGATGGGCTACTTGACCGTAGAGGAAGTTCTACAGGGACTCGATCGCAAGCCCGAAGACTCCCATGTGATTCTCACCGGACGGGCCGCACCGCAAGCATTGGTCGATCGAGCCGATCTCGTAACCGAAATGACGCTTGTGAAGCATCCCTTCCGTGAACAGGGAGTGAAGGCACAGCCGGGAATTGAGTTTTGAGTGGGGGTTCGAGTGGTGATTCGAGTGGTGGTTCGAGCTACTTTGCAGAAGACTTAAACGGACTGCGCTTTTTCCGAGCTTTTTCTTTTGCTCTTTCCCGCTCGTATTCCAGCTCCTTGAGCTTTTTCATGATGCGCCCGAAATACTCCTGCATATAGGATTCCAGCGTTGTGGTTTCCTCAGCCGCAATCCCGAATACTGCGTAGGTTTCGTCCATCGAAGCGGCCAGCGGCTTGCCCGAAGCGACGACTTCTGAAAAGGCAAGGCGATCGGCAAGGTTCCAGCCCCATTGAAAGAAGCGAGCCGTTCGTTCGACTGCCTTCAAAATCCCGCCAGGCATCCGCGTTACTCTGGCATCTTTACCCGATAGCCGCTCACAGAGTTTGATAATTTCATAAGCTCCCCATGCTTTAGGACCCACCACGGGAAAGCTGCGACCGCTTGCTGCTGACACTTTTAATGCCTGAACCGCAAACTTAGCAATATCTTGCGTATCCATATAGGCGATCGGCGAACTCTCACCCATCACCCAAACCGCCTGATTTTCCAGGATCGGAATGGCATATTGACCAATCAGCCCTTGCATAAAGCCACACGGCTTCAAAATAGTGTAGTTTAAGCCGGATTCTGCCAGATATAGCTCGGTGCAGCGCTTGACTTCCATCAAGGGCACATTGGGAAACTTCTCTGCATCCAGGATCGAGAAAAAGATGAATCGCTCTACGCCAGCCGCTTTTGCAGCCTGAATTAGATTTACCTTTCCTTCCCAGTCGACCTGCTTAATGCTTAAAGAGTCAGTGGGTCGGGTCGTGGCGGCATCAATAACAGCAGTTATGCCCTCTAATGCTTCAGGTAGGGTGTCAGCGTTGCACAAGTCACCCCGCACCAGCTCTGCCCCCCACTCCTTCAGGAAAGCAGCTTTTCTAGGGCTTCTGACCAGACAACGAACCTGATAACCCTCATCCAGGGCGCGTCGCGTGACTTGTCTTCCTAGAGTGCCCGTCGCACCAACGATGAGTAAGCTCATGAGGGCTTCCGTTACGAATCGTTAACTTTATTAGTTTACGATACCCTAAAACGCCTCAACCACCGCGAGGAAAAATTATTAGTAAAAGTGATTTCTCACGATTATTTCTCACGATTTAAGAGAGACTGCTGTTTTAAGGGGGACTGTTGCTTAAAAAGACAGCCACATTCCCAAGCGGACCTGAGAAGTGGCTGAGATCTATTGAGATCTATAAAGCCCATGAGGAGCCAACCCCTCAAATGTTCTTTTTGCGCTACTCTTCACTACCCTGAATTCGGAGCATCAGGAAGCCCAGGCCTAAACCCACGAGAATCAGGGTAAAGGAGAGCAGTGCTGCGTTTAACATTTCGCCGTTCATGCGTGGTTATACTCCTGCATCAAAAAATTGTTAGTGCTAGATTGAACCCTAGGTTTTTCTTGCAGTCGCGGAAAGCTATGCAGGAAAGCCTGGGCAAGAATGCCTATACAAGTATCTTAGGGTAGTTTGACGGTGATCTAAAGGGCTGAATATGCGAACACCAACCGCAGTCAATGTTGCGTCCCGTCCTCGACTGGCGATCGTGTTAGGCGACCCTGCCGGAATCGGGACGGAAGTGGTTTTGAAGGCACTAAGCGACCCTGCGCTGACCGAGTCCTGTCAAATAACGCTGATTGGTAATCACGTCCTGCTGCACCACGCTTATCAACAGTTGCGCCAGACAGAGGCAATTCGGGCGAATTTGACCGTCCTAGCAAACCCTGATGATCTCGACCTGTATAATTTGCCGCTGGAATCGTCGGTGATTGAGCAAATTCAGTTGGGTACGGAGAATGCAGCGAGCGGTGCAGCCAGCTTTCGCTTTTTAGACACGGCGATCGATCGAACGCTGAACGGTCAATTTGATGGCATTGTCACTGCTCCGATCGCCAAGTCTGCGTGGAACGCTGCCGGATTTCACTATCCCGGACAAACAGAACTGCTGGCAAAAAAAGCAGGGGTAAGCCGCTATGGAATGCTCTTTGTTGCCCGATCGCCGCTTACAGACTGGACATTGAGAACGCTTTTAGCAACAACCCACATTTCACTGCGGCAGGTTCCCGATGCGCTCACGGCAGATTTGCTGACGCTGAAACTGGAACTGCTAATCGAGTGCCTGCACCAGGATTTTGGCATTGAGCAGCCCCGAATTGCGATCGCCGGACTGAACCCCCATAGCGGTGAACAGGGGCAATTGGGACGAGAAGAACAGGATTTCCTGCTGCCCTGGCTGCGGCAAATGGGCGATCGGTTTCCTCAGGTCAAACTTGATGGACTGATTCCGCCGGATACGCTGTGGGTACGTCCGGGACAAGCTTGGTGGGGTAGCGTAACGCCTGACGCAGCTCATGACGCCTATCTCGCGCTATATCACGATCAGGGATTAATCCCAGTGAAACTGCTGGCGTTCGATCGAGCCGTAAATACGACGATTGGGCTACCCTTCGTTCGCACTTCTCCTGATCATGGAACCGCGTTTGATATCGCCGGACAGGGAATTGCTCAGGCAACCAGTTTTAGAGCGGCGATCGATTTGGCGATTGAGCTAGCTCAGCAACGAATAACTCAGCAGTGTTCCCAGATCAGCCCGTAATTTAACGCAGGATGAAGCGGTATTTAAGATCTCTTGAAAGAAACTACGGAGTATTTTGCCAATTAACCGGGTGCCCTGAAACCGATTTAGTCTACCTTTAGGCTGAAACTTTATGTCAAGGTTTGCTGACTTCTGCAATTTTTATTAATATACGAGGAGGAAGATCAGCGCAAGAATAAAAAATATTCAGTATAGCCTAATACAAAAACAGCTCTAAAGAACTTGTTTTAGGTTATTCTACCTACGGAATTTCATAGCGTTTTGCTCTGTTTGTAACTTTATTGCGTGGGATTTGGCTTTCTGGCTTATTTCCCGATCTTCTCTGCTTCTAGCTTGTCTGCTTTACTTCGTGACGATCATTTTTGTAGCTGAGGGTGAATCATGGTTCAGTCTATTCAATACTCAATAGATCTGCTTCAGGATGAGGCGCGAGAACTTGTTCATAAGGGCGTAATTAGCCGAAATCAGCCGATTTACGTGCTTTGTCAGTACATTCCTGCTCGTGAGTGGGCGTTTGTAGAATGCGTCCTGGAAAACAACGACTTCCTGCTTCGCGATCGAATTGCAGACTTATTAGGACGGGAGGAGTGGTCGAACGACTAATTCTTCTCTAGTTCCTAATAAATGATTTATTGAAGCAAGGCTACGGGGGTTGGACTCGTAGCTTTTTAATTTTCGTTAATTCTTGCTGAATCTGTCCTTACCCCTGTTGTCACCCCACTAACCGCCCCACGGAATCTTTCATATCGTTCAGCAGGGATATCTGCTTTAGCCATACTGCTCTAAATACTGAGCAATGTCTTCATTGATTCGCGTTAGCTCTGCTTCAGTGGTGAGGCGAATTCGATCGTCCCGCAGGGTAATCAGAAGCTTAGCTGCAAACGGACTCGACCAAATATTGGGATTGCAAAACACTTCAAGAAAAACCTCCCCGGTATGGCGATATTCGAGGGGCGGCTGGGGTTCAGGTTTGCTGCCTGCTGCTCTTGCCGCTGTTGCTTTTAGGCTTTGCATTAAGACTGCGATCGCGCTTTGCAGTTCTCTTGCGGCTGTGGGGCTGAAGGCAAAAATCACAGAACCTTCGGATAGATTGAGCTTGATTGGTGAAGAAGACATACTTTACTAAGTTGTACTGAGTTGTACTGAGTTGCTCTTAAACTGCTGCCAGGTTGCCTGACGTCACGTTGCTTTAAGCAAGGATTGCCGGAGCGTGATAATTCTCCCATCCTAACGACCCTTTTGTGATTCGCAAGCAGAGAAGGGCATGAATCTTAGCCGATGGGCTTCCGGCAGATTATCCTTCGTCTGTCGCTTGCGGTCATTCGATCGGCTCAGTAGATTAAGGGAAGAAAAGCGAGACCATGAGGGCGATTTCCCATTCAGGCACGAGGAAAAAGCTGTGGCAATTGATAATCGATCGACTGTTCGCAGAGTTTTAGTGATTACGCTGCTGCTGAATCTATTTGTGATGGGATTAAAGGGAGCAGTGGGGTTCTGGACGGGTTCGCTGAGTTTGCTCGCCGATGCAATCCACAGTTTTACCGATAGTGCGAACAACGTTCTGGGATTAGTGACCAGCCAATTATCCTCACCGCAGCCCGATCGCGACCACCCCTATGGGCATCAAAAATATGAGGCGATCGGGGCTCTGGGAATTGCTGCCTTTCTGGGAATTGCCTGCTTTACAATTTTGGAGGGAGCGGTCGAGCGTCTTTTAACAGGCGGAGCAGAGGTACAAATTGCTGCGCCAGAACTGGGGCTACTGCTCCTCGTGTTAGGCATCAATATTTTTGTGGCATTTTATGAGCGGCGAGTCGGTCGGCGGATTGGCAGTCCGATCTTGCTTGCCGATGCTCAGCACACGATGAGCGATATCTGGGTAACAATCACCGTTCTGACAGGATTACTCGGCATCTGGATTTTTGGCATTCAGTGGCTGGATGTGGTATTGGCGTTTCCAGTTGCGCTGCTGGTTTTTCGGAGTGCCTGGAATGTGCTGCGGGATAATTTGCCCTGGCTGGTCGATGAGATGGCGATCGCGCCTGAAGCAATTCATGCGGTCGTGATGCAGGTTCCTGGTGTACTAAATTGCCACAGCATTGCCTCCAGAGGATTGCTCGGTCGCCAGGTATTCGTTGATATGCACCTGATTGTTAACGCTGCCGATGTCGAAACGGCTCATGCCATTACCGAAGCCGTCGAAGCTCGCTTGGAGCAGCACTATCATCCGGTGCGCGTCACAATTCACGTTGAGCCACCTTCGTATGAAAAAGAAGAAATCAGCTACGAGCCGCAGCCTTAGCTTCTCGTTCGATCGCTTCAATCAGGGTTAACTCTGTTCACCTTCGATCGCAGGAACAGGGAACCCTATTAATGTAGTTGTGCTGCCTCCATCATGATCGCGAGTTAATTCAGCGGTTGAGGGATTGCCCAGCCTAAACGAGTGGGTTGCTGATAAATGCGTCTCAGGGTGTTGATATCGCGATCAGAAAGCGGCGGCGGTTGGCGTACCTGCGCAGAATACATCACATCCGTTGCAGTCGGGCTATGTCCCCAGATGCCCAATGCATGCCCTAATTCGTGACGAGCAGCAGCGCGCAGATAGTCTTGCGTCTGACCCATGCCCAGCCAGATCGTCATTCGATGCAGAAGGATAGGCTTTTCTGGAATCGTGCGATCGACCCATAAATTAAAGCGAGTTTCGGCTGAACGGGCGCGAAGTTCGGGTTGGCGAGTTGCGCTTCGATCGACCTGAAGCGGTGGAGTTCTACGCCAGATGGCAATATCTGCGGTGTCGGGGACATTTACGACCGTCAACGGTAGATAGGCATTCCATTCCTGAATTGCAGCCGTAACCGCTGTGACCCATTCCTGGCTTCGGTCGGGCATCTGTGTGGCTGGTTCAAAATAAATCCGAACAGGAAAGCGCGACCAGATTAAATATCCAGCGATCGTCGGCTGTATCTTGTCAAAATAGTCATCAAAATACTCGCTTTGCGGTTCAGCTGCCTGTCCACGAGCCAGGGTTGCGGGCATGGTATGAGCCTGAGAAACAGGTAAAAATCGATCGATTTGGGCTGGAGTTGGGGACTGTGAGGTCGATCGAGACGGTGGGAGTTGAGCTTTTGCCCCTGGAATGTCTACTGTAAGTACTAGACCGATCGCCGCCAAGAAAGCGATAAAAAGCACTGAGCAAACAGCCCAGCGCAGTTTAGAAAATTTTTGTTTGCTTTGCCGCTGTCTCAGCATTGGTAGGAAATTTTAGCTGGGCAACCAGCCTGCACTTAGCACGATCGTCAGTCCAATGAAGAGTGCGGTCAGAGTCCAGGTGACGCGATTTAGGGTTAGCTCTGCGCTCTTGGTGCTGGTGAAAAGCTGTGCTTGACCCCCCAATCCACCCAGTCCATCTCCTTTCGGGCTGTGAAGCAGGACTAACACAATCAAACCAGTTGCAGAGATCGCCCAGAGAATTTGAACAGTTGTCGTAATCATAATTCGATCGCTAATTATCGCTAATGGAGGTTCGCTAATGCGGGTAGGGTCAAGCACTCAGGCAAATCACACTCTGAACACTTCGAACAGACTGCTCATTTGCCCCCTTCCCATTCTACAAAGACTGATGGATTGAAGGGCTACAAAGACAGGCGAACCGGAGTGCGATTTGCCCGCACATCAAACCCCATCGCGTCGATCATCGATTGTCCCGTCATTTCTTCTGGCTGCGGCAGTCCTAGAATTTGCAGAATCGTGGGGGCAATATCTGCCAGGGTTCCGTCCGATCGCAGTTCTACATCGGTTCCATGTCCGGGAATCTTGCGCCGTTCGCCCTCAATCAGAATAAAAGGAACTGGATTCGTGGTGTGCGCTGTCCAGGCATTGCCCTGCTCATCACACATCTGCTCAGCGTTGCCGTGATCCGCAATGATAATTGCCGTGCCGCCCATTTTACCGATGCTGTCCAGCAAGCGTCCCAAGCAAGTATCAACCGTTTCCAGAGCTTTGACGGTAGCTTCCAGGTTGCCCGTATGACCTACCATGTCAGGATTCGCGTAGTTAATCACCACCAGCGAGTAAATGCCCTTCTCAATTGCTTCGATCGCCCCTTGCGTCACCTGAGCAGCAGACATGGCAGGAGCGCGGTCATAGGTTGCTACCATTGGGCTGGGAATCAAAAGGCGATCTTCTCCCACAAACGGCTCCTCAATGCCGCCATTGAAGAAATAGGTGACATGGGCATATTTTTCGGTTTCTGCGGTGCGAAACTGCTTCAGCCCGTGCTGAGCCACCACTTGCCCCAAAATATTGTTGAGGTTCTGCGGCTCAAACGCGACCAGGACGGGCAGTGAGCCATCGTACTGAGTAAACGTCACAAAGGAAAGCGGCGCAATCGGAGCACGATCGAACCCAGTGAAGTGAGGGTCAACAAATGCTTGAGTGAGTTCCCTAGCGCGATCAGGACGGAAATTAAAGAAAATCACACCGTCGCCCGGTTCGACTGCGCCCGGAGCAATGCGAGTTGGCAGCACAAACTCATCAGTCAATCCTGCCTCGTAGGAAGCCTTCAGCACTTCGAGTGCCGATTGTCCATTGCCTGACCCGTCTTCGGTCATAACGGCGTATGCTTTTTGAACCCGATCCCAGCGGCGATCGCGATCCATACTGTAGTAACGACCGCTCAACGTTGCGATGCGACCTACGCCTACCGCCTGGATATAGTCTTCAATGTGTTGAATTGCCCCTAGCCCATCAGTCGGTCTGGTGTCGCGACCGTCGGTAACGGCGTGAATGCAAACCTCAGTCAGATTTTGTTCTTTTGCCAGGTCAATCAGCCCAAACAAATGGTTGAGATGGGAATGAACCCCTCCTTCTGAACACAGCCCAACCAGGTGCAGCTTACTGTTTCGCTGCCGGACTTCGTGACAAACTCGCAGGAGTGCTGCATTGCTTAGTAGTGTGCCATCTTCAACAGCATCTGTGATCCGAACGAGTTCCTGAGGGACAGTTCTTCCGGCTCCAATATTAAGGTGTCCCACTTCTGAGTTACCCATCTGACCTTCGGGCAATCCAACGCTTTTTCCAGAAGTTCGGATCAGCGTGTGCGGATAGGCAGCCCATAAACTTTCCATAACGGGAGTTCGAGCAGCCGCAATGGCATTTCCGCTGGTTTCCTCTCGATAGCCCCATCCATCTAATATCACGAGTACTACTGGAGAAATTGGCACCTGCGCCATGTGAATTATCCTTACTGTTCAGCAATCTCTGTGGCAATGATATCACTCAGACTTTCAGATTGTGTCAGCTAAATTCAAGACACGATGACTTTAAATTTTTAGTAAAAGTGAGCGATCAACAACATGATGAGCAGAACAATGAACAGCGGAATTTAGCACACTAAATTAGTCAGTCTGATAAGCATTACTTAAGCCTTACTGCATTAAATATCTAAGAATATCTAATCAATCGATGCAGCTTTTTTGGTGAACTCAAGATCGCAGCTTCAATTCATTGTGTCTTGGCTATCTCTACCCGTTTGGATAGGCAGGACGCTTACTCGATCGCTGATAGCCCCGACCTTTCACCCCTGCACTCCTAAATCTGCACTTGACCAGCTTAAAGAAACGCGATAAATAAATCGGAGCAGAATCTTAACCTACACGACGCTTTTGCTTTTCTTTCTGTTTTTCTCGTTTAGCAGCTACTTTCGCTGTTTTTTCTGCCTCGATCGCCGCCAGTCTCACTTTTTCTTTTTCTTCGGCAATTTTATCTAAATAGTAGTGATAGTCACCTGGATAGAGGCGCAATTCTCCGTCGCGAATCTCAACAATTTTGGTCGCAACCTGTGAGATGAAATATCGATCGTGGGAGACGACGATCGCCGTTCCATCGTAATGCTGGAGTGCTTCTTCCAGCGTTTCTTTTGCAGGAATATCGAGGTGGTTTGTTGGCTCGTCTAGAATGAGTAGATTCGCTGGACGCAGCAGCATTTTTGCAAGGGCAAGTCGAGCTTTTTCTCCGCCGCTCAGAGCCGCCACTGGCTTAAAAACCGTATCTTCGCTAAAGAGAAATCGTCCTAACAAAGTCCGAACTTCTTCGTTTTTCCAATCTGGAACCTCGTCGTGAATGGTATCCATTACGGTCTTTTCCAGATCCAGTGCTTCCGCTTGATTTTGCTCGAAATAGCTAGGGATCACTTGATGCGCACCTAGACTGACCGTTCCTTCGAGCGGTGCTTCGCTTCCAGTAATCAGACGCAACAGGGTCGATTTACCCGATCCGTTTGGGCCCAGAATTGCAATGCGATCGCCCCGCTCAAGCAGCAGGTTTGCCCCCAGAAATAAAATATTGTCCTCATAAATATGAGTGAGGTTCTTGATGATGACCACTTCGCGTCCGCTGCGGGGTGCAGGCGGAAACCGGAAGTGCAAGGTTTTTACAGATCCGACCGGAGCGTCAATTCGCTCAATTTTTTCAAGCTGTTTTTCTCGGCTCTTTGCCTGAGTGCTGCGGGTCGCGCTGGCTCGGAAGCGATCGACAAATGCCTGCTGTTTCTCAATTTCCTTTTGCTGCCGCTCAAATGCGCTGAACTGGGCGTTTTGAATTTCTTCTTTTTGCTGAAGGTAACTGCTGTAATTGCCGAGATAGCTTGTGGAGACGCCTCGCTCGGTTTCGACAATCTGATTACACAGGCGATCGAGGAATTCCCGGTCGTGCGACACGATCACCATTGGCGTTTCCAACCCTTTCAGGTAAGTTTCTAGCCATTCGATCGTTTCCAAATCCAGGTGGTTAGTCGGCTCGTCCAGCAGCAGCACATCGGGAGACTGAAGCAGAATTTTGCCCAAGCTCATTCGCATCTGCCAACCGCCGCTAAAATCGCCCACGAGCCGATCGCCGTCCTGCAGCTGAAAGTCAAGCTCCGGCAGAATCTTCTCGATTTGGGCTTCTAGACCGTAGCCGCCGAGTGCCTCAAACTGTCGCTGAAATTTGTCGAGCTTGTGGATCAGGCGATCAAGTTCTGTGGGACTGGCAGACTGCATCTCGTGCTGGACGGCTTGCAGTGCCTCGTGGGCGTCATTGGCTTCTCGAAATGCCCGCCACATTTCATCTCGGACGGTGCGGTCTACCTGTACATCAAATTCCTGCGTCAGGTAAGCAATCTTCAAGCTGGATGGACGAATGATTTCTCCGGAAGTCGGTTCGATTTCCCCGGCAATAATTTTGAGCTGGGTTGATTTTCCTGCCCCATTCACGCCCACCAGACCGATGCGATCGCCCGGTTTTACTTCCCAGTTCACGTCCTTTAGCACTTCGCCGGTCGGATAAATTTTGGAGATGTGTTCCAGACGCAGCATTGCAGGACTCCACTCGAAATGAGGAAAACGCCACATCAAATGTAACAGAAATGTTATCGCTTCAGTGACGTAAGCAATACTTGCTAGCTTGGGCTCGAAGCAGACGCAAACTTACCTGCTTAAGATATTTGAACAAGGAGGATGCTTGAACAAGCGAGCGGGCAAATGGGCAGGTGGGGCATAGCCGCGGGCAGTGCGTTGGATGTTTCGTCTCTGCAGGGTCTTGGTGGGCGTGGGTAGGGAGGCTCTCACCACTGAGCAGCACCCTTGTAAATCTTGAGATTCAAGAGATTAAAAGATTAAAGCGTTTGTTTGACCGCAACAGGCAGCTCAAACTGCTGCTCGATCGTCAACTTCCGCTCTGTCATGCCTTGCTCAAACAAATGGGTCGGCAATGCTTCTTCCACCGTCCAGACTCCTGGCTTTTGCAGCGCACCCGATAGCAACACCTGAGCAATACTCCCTGTGCCGCAGCCGGAAGCGTATGCAGTGTTTTCGTGGGCAAAGGTTGAAACGTACTGGGTGGGCTGCCCGTTGCGCTTTCCACGCACTTCTGCCCGCATTGCCACGCCAATACCGCTCCAGCGATCGGTCACGCTAGTCATGGTGTAGCTAGTTTTCGACAAAAATTCGATCATCCATGGTTGCCGCATCAGTTGGCGCGGAAACAGGTGAGCTGCCATCCAAGTGAGGCGATTGTAATAGTCGGGCACAGAGCCAAATTTGGTGATCACCGTTTTAACGGGAAATGCCTTGCACAGGGTAAACGCTTCTGGCATATCAAACCAGTACACGCCCGATCGCCCGTAACCGGGAAACTCAGTCATCTCGCGTCCAGTGTAGGGCTTAATTTCCTGCCATCTGCCGTCTACCCAAACCTGAAATGGATTTTGCAATCCGAGGAAAGTTGTCCGCATCACAGTGACGCCTGCGCCGCCCGACCCGGAGACTACATAACTAAGGTGAATCACTTCCGGTTCGTCAAGCTGTTCGATGCCCTGCCGCACCATACTGTTCGAGATACCGGGAAACACGCCAGAGTTAATCACGGCGGTTGTGCCTGCCTGCTGTGCTGCCTCACAGAGACTCAACGCATTTTTGGTAAACGATCGATCGTCGCTCACATCAAGGTAGTTCACGCCTTCGCTGATGCAGGTTTTAAGCGTAATCGCATCCCGGTAACGAAAGGGTCCTGCACAGTGAATCACCAGATCTTTGTCTGCCACCGCCGATCGCAATCGCTCTGCGTCCGAAAGGTCAAGTTCGAGAAACCGCACCCGCTCACCGAGTTTATCGCTCACATGCCCCGTATCAGCCGTGCGTCCTGTAATCGTGACTTCTGCATCGGTGTAGGTCAGCAGATCTGCGGCAACGCTGCTACCAATCCGTCCTCGTCCGCCTACGATTAAAACTTGTTTTGTCATCTTGCGTTGATGTATCAAGTTGTTAAGACAGCGTGTTCTGCTGCGTCGCTATTCTAACTTAGGCAAGAGGTTGACCTGAGCGAAGCGTGAAGATTTGATACAGTCAATCAAAGCGTTTCATCAGCTGAAAAACGATCGCAAAGTTAAGTTTGAAAAATTAAGCTTGGATCTATTTTCCAATCATAAAAGGGTGGCAAGTAGAAAACTAAAGTAAAAAAGGGCGATCGAAATAAAACGCTTCCTAGCATATGACAAAAACGGCTGCTTAAAGCGGCGATCGCTTTAACTATCTCGTTTAAATGTCTTAGATTAGCTATCTCAAGCAAATTATCTGAAAGAAATCATTTCAAACAAGTTGCCTCAAATATACTGAAGTTGGCTAGCCGTCCAAGCAATTCCTGCACGAAATTACTCGAATGGGCTAACCAACTGAATTTATGTCAACGGTTTTATTTAACCGTATTGAACCACTTGGGGAATAACAGATTTATTGCAGGTGAAGCAGGTCGCGCACGACGCTGTAACCACCCAGATCCCAAAGCAGGTATGCTACGAAGCCAATCATTGCCAGACGACCGTTCCACAGTTCTGCTTGGGGATTCCAGCCGAACAGGAAGGCGTTGCGGTCTTTACCGTTATAAGCACTAGCGACGGGGGGTAGATCGGTTGCGTTACGAGTTTCCATTGGTTAGACTCCTAAGTTGCTGACAAACGTTACGTTATGTTTCATACCTTAGCTTTCGCAGCAACTTGTGCTATCCCTCGGAGGTTATAGATCGACGATCGAGTTTTTAGAGCATGATTCGCCGCAATTAACCTCTTGTTAATTGAAATTGACTATTCACCAGAAATTGATGTGGTATTTCTATCTATTTACAGGTGATAAATCTCTTAATTTCATTATGTATGTTGCACCTTAACTGATTCAAAACCAATTCAAAATCGATTCAAAACTGATCCAGTCCTGCTTATAAGGTCGATCAGTCTTCTGAGAGATGAATTTCCTCGATCGCCTGTGTCACTTTCAGGAAAGAGTTGTGCCAAAGCAATTTAAGAGGAGAACAAAAGATTATGGCGACGACATTAGATGACGCAAAGCGGCAAGCGATTGGCATGAAGCTGTCAGAAATGGCAGAGATGCAAAAGTTTTTGATGGAAAGCGAGCAGCAGTTCATCTCTCAGATTGCTGATGATGACATTCGCGATCGTCTGCGGAGTATGCTTCAGGATGATCAGAAGAACCTAGGCATTATTGAAACTGTTATTGTTCAGTATGGTGTGAAAGCTGACCCCAAACCATCTTCATTCCAGATGATTGAAATGGGTCGTCAGATCAACAACAGTTCTGACTTCTCTGTGCTGGAGAAGCTATCTCATCACGAACTGATGAAGCATGCTGTCACTATGATGGGTCTGCTGGTTCACAAGTGTGCCCAAGTTGTGGGTGCAGACGTAGAAGCTGCAATCACTCCGCTCAACACCGTCAACTTTGAAAACCGCGCTCACCAGGAACAGCTCAAGGGCGTTCTGGAGAAAGTTGGCGTTCGTGAACTGACGGGCAAAGAAGCTGACCAAGGTCTGTGGGGACGGGTTCAGGATGCTGTTGCTGCGCTGTCTGGTGTTGCAGGAAGTGTTCTGACTCAAAACACCGATCGCTCTGACATGACGCTGCAAGATATCCTCCGCATGGATCACCAGAAAGTGAACGTGCTGTTTGCAGAAATCATGCAGACCAATGACCCGATGAAGCGTCGCGAATACTTCGGTCAGCTCTACAAAGATCTGCGCGCTCATGCCCTAGCAGAAGACGAAATCGCATACCCCGCAGTGCGCGGCAAATATCCCGAAAGCGATCTGCAAGAGCTGTACAACGAGCAAGATTCTTGGTTGCCCAAGCTCGACCAGATGGCGAAGATGGATATGATGTCTGAGCAGTTCATGAACGAAATTCGTCAGCTCATGAGCGAAGTTCAAGATCACGTTCGTCAGGAAGAAAGCACTTTCTTTGCAGCCGTGCGCGACAGCTTTAGCAAAGAAGAGCAAGAGCGTCTAGGTTCTCAGTTCAAGGCGAAGAAAAGCCAGCTCCAGGACGAAATGAAGTCTTCGATGTCGATGTAATTCGATGTAATTATCCAAACCGTCTCCCTACCCCCTAATGGTGGGAAACTGAACCCCTAAAAGTCTTCTTTTGCAAGTGAAAGGCTTAGCAGCTCAAGGTCCCCACCCTTCGGGAATTTAGGAGCGGCATCGGACATCGAATATTCATCAAACAACCTCAATTGCAGGTTAAACGATTTATCCCCCCTCAGATTCATATCAGGGGGGATTGCTATGCAAATTAAGTTTTTCACATCTTAAGTTTTTCATATTTGATAAGGAGGTTAAATCATGTCCCCCGAATCTCAAAAGCTTCAGCCCCCGCAGCATCAAAACCAGCAGCCCGGTTTAGAGTCCGAAATGACGCCTAAGCCCCAAGCTGTTGACTCGAAGTACAAAGGCAGCGACAAACTTCTAGATAAAGTCGCGCTTATTACAGGCGGCGATAGCGGGATTGGTCGTGCTGCTGCAATTCTGTTTGCCAGAGAAGGTGCAGATGTAGCGATCGTTTATCTCAACGAACACGACGATGCCCAGCAAACCAAAATGATGATTGAGCAGGAAGGTCGTCGCTGTATTTTGATTCCGGGTGATATTGGTTCGGAAGATTTCTGCAAAGATGCTGTTTCTGAAACGGTTCAGGAATTCGGGCATCTGGATATTTTGGTGAACAACGCCGCTGAACAGCATCCGCAAAAAAGCATTGAAGACATTACCGCAGACCAGCTTGAGCGCACCTTCCGCACGAATATCTTTGGAATGTTCTTCCTGACCAAGGCAGCTTTGCCTCACCTGAAAGAAGGCAGTACCATTATCAACACGACGTCGGTGACTGCTTATCAGGGCAGCCCGGAACTGCTGGATTACTCCTCTACCAAAGGCGCGATCGTAGCATTCACGCGATCGCTGTCAAAGTCTCTGATTGAGAAAGGCATCCGCGTGAACGGTGTGGCTCCGGGACCAATCTGGACTCCGCTCATCCCTGCAACTTTCCCCGAAGACAAGGTGGCACAGTTTGGCAAGCAGGCTCCGATGCAGCGCGCCGGACAGCCCGAAGAAATCGCGCCCTGCTATGTGTTCCTGGCATCCGATGACTCGTCCTACATGTCAGGTCAAATTCTGCACCCGAACGGGGGCGCAGTGGTGAACGGCTAATTGTTACCGTAATCCGAACTGCCCTATTGATCCATGAAACCTACTCTTTTGTGGGCAATGGATTCACACTTCTTCCAAACCCTCTGCCAACGTTGGTAGGGGGATTATGCTTTCTCGGCTCAGGTTTTCTCTTTAATGTTTCAGGACGTTCTTCGATCGATCAAACATTTCTGGCTACGGCGAATTTATCCTAGCCTTGCCAGTTTGATTGCGGCGATCGGCATGGTGGGCTTGATTAGCTGCTTATCGGTGCTGTGGCTAGTTGCCTATCTTAGCGACGAAATCCTAGAGCGCGAAAACTTTGCGTTTAACACTGCTTTTTTAAACTGGCTGCATCAGTTTACAAATCCGACGCTCGATCGCCTGATGCTGTCGATTACCCATCTGGGAAGTTGGCCGATCGTTGTGCCAATTCTCCTTACTGTTTTTTTAACGCTCTGGCTCAAGCGACAGCGACAGGAAGCACAGATTTTTCTGATTGCCAATATCGGTGCATTTATTCTCAAAAACGCGCTGAAGCTCTTTTTCAAAAATCCCCGTCCGGCGTTGTGGATGCGGCTAATCACTGAAACGTCTTACAGTTTTCCGAGCGGTCATGCGCTGGGGTCAATGGTGCTATACGGCATGATCGCATTTCTGCTTGCAAGGCACTTTCCAAAAAGAGCAGGCTGGTTTTATAGAATCGCAGCCGTGCTAACTGGGGCGATCGGCTTTAGTCGGCTGTATCTGGGGGTGCATTGGGTGACGGATGTTGTCGGCGGCTGGGGAATGGGATTTTTGTGGCTGATGATTTGCGTGGTGATGCTGCGGTTAAAGCAACCGCTTGTGGTTTGATGGCGATAGCGATCGGAGTTTGAGATTTAGAAAGCAACACAAGCTGAAAGCCCCTGGAATCAAAGAATTCAGGGGACTTTTCGCTAACAACGCCGCTAACAATGCAGGCGCGCTCGCAACTCGGACTGAGGATATTGCTTTAGCTCACTTGTTCATCTTGCTTATTTAGCTCACTTGTCGATGCAGGACTTCGGTTCGTTCGGCGAGCTTCTCTCCGCCCGCTTCTGCCAGTGCCCGCACATATTTCGACTTAAATTCTTCCAGCACATCGAGCAGTCTGGACTGAACTTCCTGCAAGGTTTTGTCTTGATCAAATTCCTCGGCGATCGCTTTCCGTAAATTGTGCTGTAGGCGATCAGTAATTTCCTTGCCTTCTGAATCCGAGAGTGCGCCCCTCAGACTCTGATAAATTCCCTGCACTATTGAGTTAGACAACTGCTGCACCACTTGAGTCAAGATTCGTCCCACTCCCGGCATGTGATGAAGCTGGGAATACACGGTCATTTGTTCCAAAGTTCTGGTCAGGCTATGCTGGACCAGCTCCTCGATGTCGGGCTGAATGCGGGGCAGGATGTGATGCACGCTGGTGTCATAAAGCTGATCCGTAATAGCAACCATTTCCTGGGGATTAATCCCGTTTGTTGAGGAGTCCTGATCGGGTAAAGCAGACGATAGCCATTCGATCGGATTACCCTCGCGCAGGGACTCTTTCATCTGGTCAATAATTTGAATTCCCACAATTCCGGCTAAATCGGCTCCGACGGTGACGATCGTATCTCGCTGTACCTGTACCCGGATTGGTTCCAGATCGAGTATATCGACTAGATACAGGCGCAGAGCAACCGGAATGATCCGCAGCCACCGCCAAAACGGAAGCAGTAACAGCAAGTCATACCATTCACGCAGTACCACATCGATCCAGGTTAAATCGGGATTACGACGACGAATCAGGAGAATTCGCATCAGCATATCAACCGCAAAAATCAAAACAAACGGCAGATCAATCAGCCAGAAATAATCGATCGCTGCGCCCCAGGAGTTGACTCTGCGGTAATAGTTTGTCTGAAAAAATGGCTGAATCTGAGCATCCCAAAATGCGAGTTCCTGCTGCCATCCCTGCTGTTCGAGATATGCAGAACTCCAGAATTGATCAAAAGCATCGCGGGTAAAGGGTTGCCCTGTTCTCGTCCGCATATTCTGCTGCACTGTTGCCAGTACTTCTTCTCCACGGGGCGCAGCAAAGGCTATCATTAACTGCTGGCTCAGGGTTCGCAGTTCCTGCAGCGAGTCTTCCACTTGAGGTGACTGCAACTCGTATTCGGCAAACTGGCCCTTCAGGCGATCGACCTGCATCTGGTAATACTGAGTTTCAGGATGAACCTCAACCCCCTTTACCGGATCATAAATCTGAGTAATATCAGGTAAATATTGCCTGTACACTGGACGCAGATTAAAGTAAGTCAGATCAAAAAAGACTAGCCCCAAATTAATCAGAGCAACGATCGCAATAATCAGCGCGGTGCGAGGATGACGGCGTTCAAAATCAGGCTTAAATTTAACCATAGTCGCTTGGAATAATGGTACTCAACTGCTTACATCAGACCTGCATCAGGCTGCATCAGACCTGTATTAGATCTGCATCAGACGGCGCGAAAAACGGTGCGAATTTGCACCACGGTCTGACCTTCAGCTTCGATCGTTAATCCTCATGCTCGATCAGGCATCGTTCTGGAGTATTACCCCCTTTCCTTAGCGCACCTGCTGACCTAATTACCCACTCTCCTCACCACGCTCTCGATCGCCCTCACTAGCTCATCCGGGTCAACGGGCTTCACTAAATGGCGAGCAAACCCAACAGCAAGTGCCTGCTGCTGGTCGAGTTCGCTAGCGTAGGCAGTGAGAGCGATCGCAGGCAAAAAACCATTTTTAAGCACGAGCGATCGAATCTGGCTCATCAGGGTATAGCCATCTATTTCGGGCATTCCGATGTCGCTAATCAGCAAATCAAATTCCGATCGAGCGATCGCCTGAATTGCTGCTTTTGCTGAGCTAACCGCAATTGGAACCGCCCCCGATCGCTTGAGGGTAAAGGCAATGAGGTCACGGGTATCGTTGTCATCGTCCACGACCAGAACGCGCAGTCCAGTGAGGAGATGAGGCGGTGCGGGGGTGGGAAGATGATTTGCTCCCCATCCTGATGTTCTGCTGTCCCCATCTATTTCCCGATCGCCCAGACTTCTCAACAGGGGCAGTGTGACGATAAACGTTGTGCCTTTTCCCTCGCCTTCGCTGGTTGCTTTCACGGTTCCGCCGTGGAGTTCCACCAAATGCCGCACAATCGCCAGCCCCAAGCCCAAGCCGCCAAATTTGCGCGTGGTTGCTCCGTCTTCCTGCCGGAAATAGTCAAACACATGGGGAAGAAAGTGGGGGTGGATGCCTTTTCCGGTATCGGTGACGGTGATTTGGGCGAGGGTGGGAATGGCGGACTGGCAGGGTAGAGAGGAGTCAGAGGAGGTTGTGTCTGCTGCTGTACTCGCTGCACGGTTCTCCAGCTCTCTATCTTTCCCTTTCCTCATTTCCCGATGCTTACTTTCCACCTGCTCTAGCGTGACCTGGATCCTGCCGCCATTCGGCGTGAACTTGACAGCGTTTGAGAGCAAGTTCCAGATCACTTGCTGCAAGCGGTTTGGATCCCCTGAAACACAGGCAGCTATTGGAAGGAGATGGGTTTGAATTTGGATTGATTTTGCTTCGGCGGCAAGGCGCACGGTTTCGATCGCCACTTCGATCGTTTCATTTAAATTCACCTGGCTCACATTCAGGCTGAGCCTGCCGCGCAGAATCCGGGAGACATCGAGCAGGTCTTCGATCAGCTGGGTTTGCAGTTTGGCGTTGCGTTCGATAATTTCAAGGGCGCGATCGGTTGCGGTTTGATCGAGCCGCTGTTCGCGCAGGAGTTTTGACCAGCCCAGAATCGGGTTGAGGGGCGATCGCAGTTCGTGAGACAGCACGGCGAGGAATTCGTCTTTGATCCGGTTGGCGGCTTCTGCCTGGGTGCGGGCAGTTTGCTCGGCGGCGTAGAGGTGCGAGTTTTCGATCGCTACCGATGCCATTTGAGCAAGCTGCATCAAAATATCTTCGTCGGCTGCGGTAAATTCTCCTTCATACTTATCGGAAAGCTGAATCAGACCAAGATTTCTGCCGTTTCTATAAATTAGGGGAGCTGCTAGCCAGCCGCGCATCGGCGGATGTTCTTCAGTGTCGCTGCCAGAGTTTTGCCAGCAGGGATGTGCCTCTAGCTCTGCCTGGGTCATGCGAATCGGCTGATTGGTGTTGCAGACGATCGCATAGATGTCTTCTTCGGAGGGATTTGCGGCGTAGTTCTTCCAGTCCCGATACTTTTTTGAGGTGGAGATGTTGTAAATTGCGCCTGCCAGCGTGTCTCCGGTTTTTAGCACGGTGACGGCTTGATGAGCACCGATAATCGATCGCGCCTGAGCCGTGATCACTTGCAGCACTTCTTCGACCGAGAGAACGGCATTCACGGCGAGCGCTGCCTCGGTTAAGCCGCCAAGCTGCTGAGCATACTGCTGCGATTGTGCTAAAAGCCTTTCCCGTTCGGCTGCCTGGTTTTTTTGCTGGGTTACATCGGTTGCCATCCCGTCCCAAAGAATTGAGCCATCCGGTTGGCGATCGGGGCGAAAGGCATACCGCACCCACTTCACCTTACCCGACGGTAAGAGATAGCGACCTTCCCAGTGAATGGATTCTCCCGTGGCGATCGAAGTTTCAATCACTTGTTTTAGCTCTTCGCGATCGTCTGGGTGCAGCATTTGCCACAGCACCGTCACATTTTGCTGAATGACTTCGGGTTCTACCTCAAACAGAGTGCGGCAGCTCGGACTGATATAGGGCACGGAATCTACGCCCTCGGCAGTGCGAACATAGCGACAGATTGCACCAGGAACATTGTGCGCCAATCGCTGAAATCGGGCTTCGCTCTCGCACAGGGCACGCTGAGTTCGCAAACTTTCGACTGCAAACCAGATGCGATCGGCAACTTCTTCGATCAGGCGAATTTCGGCGGTTGTCCAGGGTCGGGGCTGCGTGTGGCTAAGGCTCAGCACGGCAACCAGATGATTTTGCTTAATCAAAGGGACGGTCAGAGACGATCGCGTTTGTTCTGCCACCAGAGCTTCGCGGAAATGGGCACAGCGTATATCGGTTGCGACATCTGCGATTGCCACGGTTTGTCCCTGTCTCAAGTCATCCAGATAATCGGAGCCATAGTTTGACATTTGATACTGGGTGGCAGGGTTGATGACGCCGTGACAAATTTGCGGATGAATCATCAGCCATGTTTCGGAAGCATCGACTTCGCCATAAATACAGCGATCGATCTGAAAATAACGGCTTACCAGGGCAGCTGTCACCTGAATTACCTGTTCCGGTTCGCTTAAAAGCCGCATCGAGTCATTCAGTTCCAGCAAAAACTGCTGCTGCTGCTCTAAAGACTTGCGGTTCGTGATGTCGTAAGCACTGCCCAAGATTTGCTTCGGTTGCCCGGTTGCAGTGCGGCTAAGAACCGTATCTCTGCCGCTAAACCATCGCCACTCGCCGTTTCGGTGACGCATTCGGTACTCGTTTTCGAGAAATTCTCCGCGCTGTAGCGACTGAAAGCGGGCGATGTGTTCCGGAAATTTGCTCAGATCCTCTGGGTGAACCAGCAAGGGAAGAAGACGATCGCCCAATTCCTGAATTTCAGCCGGAGTGTAGCGGAGCAATCGATAAATTTGTGAACTGACATAAACGTTGCACTGTTCGATCAAATCATAAATATAGAGGATGCCGGGTGTCGTCTCAGTAATTTGCTGAAGCAGCCATTGCTGTTCTCGCAACTGTTCCGTTCGCTGTCGCTGAATTACATTCTGTCGTTTTACTTCGGTGATATCGCGCAGATAAATCGAAAGTTCTTCCGAGGATGGATAAGCGCATATCGCTAACCAGATCTGAAGCGATGCGATAAATGCTTCAAACTCGATCGATTCAGGATAATTACCTGCTGGTGATCTATCTGCTGATGATCTATCTGCTGGTGATAATTGACTTTCTTCAACTGCCTGTCGAAGCTGCCGTCTAATTTCTTCGGTGCCGGTTTCCTGAAATACGTCTTGCCATCTCTGACCCACTAACGATTCCGGCGATCGATGCAAAAGCTGCGCGGCGGCAGGGTTCACGTAAAAGATTGTCCAGCTTTCCTGCCCATCTTGCTTCCCAGCAGACAAATCGACTGCAATAAAAGCATCCGTCATTCGCTCTAAAACCTGGCGAGTCTGCGGATGCATTGTTTTAACTGAAGTGGATGAAGCCGATCGCGATTCTCTGCTAAGCCTGTTTTTTTTCGCTTCACCGCTCGTATTGCTCTCGTCGTTCCCGGCATTATTCACAGAGTTATTCACAGTTCTTTCCTCGCTGCTTCTTTTTTGATGCTTCAGGAAAGCGAGAATTGCCAGAAAAGACCGGGCGAATTAGTTTGTCTGGGTGAGGGATAAAGCATAAACATAAAACGAGACAGGCTTTTAGCAGTATCACAAATCTGATGGGAGTTTTGTAACATTATCATCTAAAGGGTTTGCCTTTTTCTCTCTATCGTAAGTAGGAAGCTTTTCCTGTTCCTGTCAGAAATCTATCGGGAAGGTGATGTTCTTGCAGAACAGGTTCGGTAACCAAGTTGCCCATCAAGATCTTGCAAAACTTCTGTTAAGCCAATCGCTGAAGCCGATCGCCTCAATTCATTTCTGTAACCCCCTCCTACCCGTTTCAAAAGGCTTCTCAAAAGATAGAGGGCGATCGCGTTGCAGTCCGTTTAGCTTAAGGAAATGCGATTAAACCAAAGATAAAACGGAACTGAACGTTTAGAAACGTCTAGAAAACGATCTAGAAACTTAGAAAACGATCGCATCAAAGAATTGCACTGCGAGACTGCGTTTATGGAGAACGAATCGACTGTTCAAACGTTGCCTGCGATGTCACCGCAAACTAATCAAATCTTGCCTAAGTTGGGGCTGGTTTGCATTACGGCATCTAAAGATGTTCGGTTTAAAACAACAACCCGCAAACGGCTGCTGCAACTAGAACCGGAAACCCAGGCGCAAATTTTACGCGAACTCTATGCTGAGAACCTGCGACGATTAAGGGTGGCGATCGAGTTTTGCCACAGCCGCAATATTTCGCTGTATCGTATGGGATCGGGAATGTTTCCCTTTGCAGACGATACGGTAGGAGAAGCCGTTTTACCAGAGTTTGCGGAGCCAATGCGGGCAGTGGGACAGCGGGCAAAACAGCTTGGCGTGCGGCTCGTGCTGCATCCCGATCAGTTTGTGGTGCTCAGCTCCGATCGCCCGGAAGTGATCGAAAACAGCATTAAAATTCTGGCAACCCATGCGCGAGTGATGGATATGCTGGGGCAGCCCCAATCGAACTGGGCGTTAATGAATATCCACGGCGGCAAAGGCGATCGAGCAGAGCGGCTAATCGACACCATTCGCAGCTTGCCGGACAACATTCGATCGCGGCTCACGCTGGAAAACGATGAATATACCTATGATGCCCGCCAGATTTTTGAGATTTGTCAGGCGGCGGGGGTGGCAATGGTATTCGATGCCCACCATCATGTGATTCACGAGCAAGTAGACACCTACGAAGACCCTAGCGTGGCAGAAATGCTGGAAGCGGCTCGCCAAACCTGGACAAACCCTGAATGGCAGTTAGTGCATATTTCTAACGGCGACAAGTTCTTTCGCGATCAGCGACACAGCGATTACATCACAATCATGCCGAGCTGCTATCGATCGGTTCCCTGGATCGAAATCGAAGCAAAGCAAAAAGAAGAAGCGATCGTCAAACTACAGCAAGAGTGGCTTTATGGTCCGCCCGATGCAATGGTGCAGTATGCGCCCGTGATTCCTGCTGAGCCGATCGACGAATTGATGATCGAGGATGAGCAGCCCGAAGTGATGGAACTATCGGCGGAAATCGAAGAAGCGATCGTTGAGCAAATGGTGTAGCAAATACAAGAAAAACTGATCTCTCTGTAGGTTGATGCTCTTTCGAGGGGAAATTTGTTGAACTGGTAACTGGAGTGATTGTTAGGAACTTAAGCGATGATACGTAAGATTAACATTGGTTTAACAGAAGAGCAGCGTCAAGGCGTAATCGAGCTGCTGAATCAGGATTTGTCGAGTACCTATTTGCTGCTGGTCAAAACCAGAAAATTCCATTGGGACGTGGTTGGTCCTCAGTTCCGCTCTCTGCATCAGATGTGGGATGAGCAGTATCAAATTCTGACGGAAAATATCGATGCCATTGCTGAGCGAATTCGTGCGCTGGGCGGCTACCCGATTGGGACTGCGGCTGGTTTTGTAGAGAAGTCTCTGATCAAAGAAGAGCCGGGTCAAATTCCTTTGGCAACCGACATGGTGCTGCGGCTGGTAGATGACCATGAGCAAATTATTCGCAGCTTGCGTGGGCACATCGACCAGTGTGGCGATGACTTTCACGATCAAGGTACAGCTGACTTCCTGACCGCCATTATGGAACAGCACGAAGAAATGGCATGGATGCTGCGCTCCTTTGTTGAAGGTCAGTCGCTTCAGCCAGATGGCTCTGTGTACGGTGACGATCGGATGAAGTCTGCGGCAACGGTGTAGTCAATACACGGCGACGCCAACTTGAAACAGCAAAGTTAAACAGACGGTGATGGTTATTTTACTAAGGCATTATCGCTCTGTGATCAAGTTCGATCGGTCATTCAGTCCCATATTAAGCCACTATTGAGTCACTATTGAGCTGATACTGAGCCGATCGTGGGCCCATACTAAGACGATATTGAGATAGCGTGAGTCGGACTGCTTGAACATCTAAATTCTTTTCTTTATCCAGGTCTCCTGATCGGTAAGATGAACCATTCAGGAGATTCTTTTTGTTCTGCAAACCGTCCTACATCCTGTTCTGCAAACCGTTTACAAATCGTTTTGCATACTGTTCTGCATACCGTTCTGCAAATCGTTTTACACCTTAAGCCGAGACGAAAACTATGCGCGACCCATCTGCAGAAAACCATCCCGCAGAAGATCTTTCAACTAATGACTTGCTCGATGAATATAGCCTGGAAGATGTGATGGAAGCACCCACCGAGGAATTTGATATTTCAGGACTGCCGATCGACGAATTTATCGAGCCGATCGCCGTTCCGCCCGATGGCGCAAAATCGCAGTGAGTCGTTACAATTCATTAAGTTTTCAGCGGTATAAAGCCCTCTTTTCAAGCTAATCTAACGGTGTACTGCCAGAACCCAAGTAGGCTGGAAAGGTAATCCTTCAGTTAACTCTTCGCCTATTGTGAGTCATTCTGGTCAAAATTTAGACGGTGACGTTGAACCATCTTTTGAATCCGCTGCGGATCTATTGAGGATCATTGCTCAACGGCTCGATCGCCTGCAAAGTAATCTGCCTCAGGGTAATTCGTCTGACCCGAACCACTCACTGAATCCGATCGAGGTTGGGAAACAGCTTCAAAATGATGCAGCCGCTCTGCGACAAATTGCCGATCGAGCGCAGTTGTCTGAACACCATTTGCGGCAGATGCAGGAGCGATTTTCTAAAGCCTTTTGCGCCAGTCCAGTCGCGATGTGTATTTCTCGTTTAGCTGATGGCTACTTTGTCGAAGCCAACGATCGCTTTCTGGAATTAGTCGAATATAGTCGCGAAGAATTAATTGGCAAAACCTCGATCGAGCTGAGCATTTTTGAACCACAGGAGCGGGCATTTTTGCTGTCGCTTTTGCTGCATACGTCAGAACCAGTCGAATGGTGGTTTCACAGCCGCAGCCGCAAGAAACGACTTGCCCGGATTGCCTCAGAAACGATCGAACTGAACGACGAATTGCACTTGCTGGTGCTGGTTGAAGATATCACCGACTATCGCCGGGTTCAGGCAGACTTGCAGCAGCTTAATGAGGAACTGGAATCGATCGTACAGCAGCGCACTCAGGAATTGCAGGCATCGCAAACGGCACTTCAGAATAGTCAACGTCAGCTTGAAGCTGTTTTAGATAATTCTCCCCTGCTGATATATCTGCTGGATCTAGAAAATCGCCATTTGCTGGTGAACCGTCGCTATGAGGAATTGGTCGGGCGATCGCGGCAGGAGTTGATTGGCTTTTCTGCCGAGTCTGTTTGGGGCAGTGCTCGGGCTGGAACGGGAGATTATCTTGCCGAAACTGTGTTTGAACATCTTCAGCAGGTGCGAGACAGCAGACAGCGAATCGAAGTCGAAGAAGTGCTGTATATCCATCAGCAGCAGTGCGTTTATCTTTCCAACAAGTTTCCCTTATTCGATGATCAGGGCAATCTCTACGCTGTGGGCGGCATTTGTCTAGACATTACCGGGCGGGTGCGGATCGAGGAAGAGCGCAAACAGGCACAGGCAGCCGTGGCACAGCGAGAACGGGAGTATCGCACCCTGGTTGAGAATTCGCCTGATGTAATTATGCGCGTTAACTGGGAAGGACAATTTCTCTATGTCAGTCCCAGTTTTTCGCGTACTTTCGGCGTTCCGCAGCAGGACTGTATTGGCAAAACAAAGGGCGAAATCGGTCTTTCGTCCAACCTCAGCGACTTGTGCTACCCGCAGCTTGAGCCGGTATTCGATCGCCAAGAACCGCAAACGATCGAATTTCCGATTCACACATCGCAAGGTCCACGATTTTATCAGTCGTGGGCGGTTCCAGAACTGGATGAACAGGGAAATGTGATTTCTGCCCTGATTATTGGACGGGATATTACCCAGATCAAGCAGGCAGAACAACGGCTTCAGCAGGCGATCGCTGAGCTAGAGCGAGTCAACCGACTCAAAGATGAATTTCTCAGCACGGTGTCACACGAACTTCGTACGCCCGTTTCTAACATGAAGCTGTCGATGCGGATGCTGGAAGTGGCAATGCAGCGGGCAAACTTTGAACCTGACGCTCGCTTGCTTCAATATCTGTCAATTTTGAACCAGGAATGCGATCGCGAAATTAACTTAATTAACGACCTGCTCGACCTGCAAAAACTAGAAGCTAACAAACGCGAACTGACTCTGGAACCGATCGATCTGGAAAACTGGTTGCCCCGCCTGATCGAACCCTTTCAAGAACGCGCCCAAAACCGTCAGCAGCAGTTGCGGCTTGAGTTGCCCAAGAGCTCTCTGCCAAAGTTGACCAGCGATCCCAGCAGCCTCGATCGCATCCTGGCAGAACTGCTGAACAACGCCTGCAAATACACGCCGCCGGGAGGGCAAATTGTGCTGCAAGCCGCCCTTGACTCGCAAAAGATTCTGCTGACAGTTTGCAATTCAGGCATCAAGATTCCGATCGATGAGCTGCCCCGAATTTTTGACAAGTTCTACCGCGTTCCCAGTACCGATCCCTGGAAGCAGGGCGGCACAGGCTTGGGGCTGGCACTGGTGCAAAAGCTGGTGAAACATTTGCAGGGCGCGATTCAGGTCGAGTCTAGCGCAGCCCAGACTGTATTTACCGTCACGTTACCGCTCAATCTGCCGATCGATATTCTTCCGGTTAGCCAAAATGATTGAGCGATAGACTATGAACTGACCTTCAAAGACAGATCGCCGCCATGTCTGCTTCTCCGTCCGCTTTGTCGAATCCCATACTGAGTGCCGTTCATATTTACCCAATCAAGTCCTGTCGTGGCACAGCAGTCACCTCCGCAGAACTCACGCCCTGGGGCTTGCAGTGGGATCGTCAGTGGATGGTTGTCACGCCCGAAGGCGAGTTTTTGACGCAGCGGACTTTGCCAGAGTTGGCATTAGTGGAACCTGTGATCACTGCAGATTCGCTGTATCTGATGGCTCCTGGACAGCGCGATTTCCTTGTACCTTTGCAGCAGCCTGACTCGGCGGCAGAATCTGCAAAAACAATCAAGGTCAGGGTTTGGGGCGATCAATGTGAAGCGATCGATCAGGGCGAAGCTGTCGCTCAGTGGTTCAGTCGGGCAATGGGTATTCCCTGCCGTCTCGTGCGAATCGGGGCAGGATACGATCGTCCGATTGATGCCAAATATGATCGGGGACAAACGGCTCAGGTCAGTTTTGCCGACGGTTATCCCCTGCTGCTGGTCTCCGAAGCCTCGCTCGATGACCTGAACCGACGACTTGCTGAACCCCTGCCCATGAACCGCTTTCGTCCCAATCTTGTTGTATCGGGCTGTTCTGCCTATGCCGAAGACGAGTGGCAGCAAATCCAGATTCAAAACGTGCCGCTTGATGTTGTGAAGCCCTGTACTCGCTGCATTATCACCACCATCGACCAGGAAACCACCGATCGCGGCAAAGAACCCCTGGCAACGCTGGCAACCTATCGCCGCTGGGAAAATGGCGTCATCTTTGGGCAAAACCTGATTCATCGCAGCAGGGGCACGCTTGCAGTGGGCAGCCCGGTACAGATTCTCGGCTAAGATTTTGGGCTGGAATTTTGGGTTGGTTTGGGCTGAATTGATCGCTTTTGCCATAGCAGCGCAGCCAATTCGACGTAGGATGTGTTAGGTGTAGCCGGGAGCGGCGATGTCCCGGGCACTCACCCCCTACTTCTCAAGCACACGCTCAGGCTGTTACGCTCGCAGTTGTCTTTTTGATTCATGGTCATGGCAAATCCACCCATTCGGATCTGTATTATTCTCGGCACTCGTCCTGAAGCCATTAAACTTGCGCCCGTGATTCGGCAATGTCGAGAGCAGGCTGACTTTGAGACGCAGGTTGTGCTGACCGGGCAGCATCAAGAAATGGTGGCGCAGGTGATGGATTTGTTTGGTCTGCAAGCTGACTACGACTTGGCAATCATGCAGCACGGGCAAACCCTCACCGATATCACCGATCGCACCCTGCGCGGCTTAGATCGCTTCTTCCAAGAAAAGCAGCCGCAGATGGTGCTGGTTCAAGGTGACACGACGACTGCATTTGCGGCAGCTCTGGCAGCGTTCTATCAAAAAATTCCGGTCGGGCACGTCGAAGCGGGACTGCGAACCAACGACCTGTTCAACCCCTACCCTGAAGAAGCAAATCGGCGATTGATTTCCCAGATCACCCAGCTTCACTTCGCACCTACCCAGCTTTCGGTGCAGCACTTAGAGCGATCGAGCGTGATGGGCAAAATTCACCTCACGGGCAACACGGTCATCGATGCGCTGCTCACGGTTGCCGATCGCCAGCCCGCTTGTGATATCCCCGGATTGGACTGGCAAAGTTGTCGAACGATTCTGGCAACGGTGCATCGGCGGGAAAACTGGGGCGAACCCTTGCAGGACATCGCTCACGGCTTCTTGCAAACGCTGGAAAAATTTCCCGACACTGCCTTGCTGCTGCCCCTGCACCGCAACCCCACCGTGCGCGAACCGCTTCAGGCAATCCTGGGCGATCATCCCCGCGTCTTCCTCACCGAACCGCTGGACTATGCAGAACTCGTCGGCGCGATCCAGCGTTCCTATCTGCTGCTTACCGACTCTGGCGGACTGCAAGAAGAAGCTCCCAGTCTGGGCAAACCGGTGCTGGTGCTGCGCGAAACCACCGAACGTCCAGAGGCGATCGACGCCGGAACCGCCAAGCTAATTGGCACAGCCTCCGATCGCATCCTGGAAGAATCGGCAAACCTGCTCAGCAATCCAGTGGCATATCGCACGATGGCAAATGCGGTCAATCCGTTCGGGGATGGTCATGCTGCCGAACGGATCGTGAAAGCCGTGAGAGAGTATTTTCAAGAATGACGCTCTATGTCTCGCGCTCCTTCGCTCTCGGTTGGAGAAGGGCGGGGAGATGAGGGAGTTTAGCCGATCGTGATATTCAGCGTGCCATCGGTTGAGAGTCCGCCATCGCTGACGCTGAAGCCAAAGCTGTCGCTGCGGGTTGCGCTGTCGTACAGAAACACCTGATTCGGATTGTTCAGGCTGTTACCACCGAGCCACATCAGAGTTGAACCCGAAATCGAAGCCGCTCCTTCTTGCACTGCACCACCATCAAGCTGAGCCAGCGCACCCGCCCGATACACAAAGGTCTTCACCTGACCAGGAACGATCGATTGGCCCACAATGTCCGAACCCGACAGCCCAGTCAGCTGAGCATTGCTGGGCAGGCTACCCGTAAGCTGTTGCTCGGTGCGAGTGCCGAGGTTGAACAGGTAAATGCCGTCGGCAGTGCTGCCGCTGGTCTGGTTGCGGATAAAGGCGATCGTGTTTCCGGCAACGATCGCATTCGTGTCGTTAAAGACCGCGCTGCTGTTGACGTTTTGGGCAGAAATGGGCGAAGTGGGGTTGATGTTATAGAGAATGTCCGTGTCGCCCGTTGCGCTGTAGCGTCTTTCCCAAACTACCGTGTTGCCTGTGATGCCCTTTAACGTGTCGGCGTAGCTGGCGGCATTGCTGCTTGCCTGAGTCACAGTGCCGCTGCTCAAATCTGCGAAGTAAATGCCATTATCGCGTAGGAATGCCGCTTTGTTTCCAGCTAGCAGGGGTTGATTGTCACCGTTGCTGCTGCTGTTGTTGAGCGTGCCCGTTGCGCCATTGCTCAGACTATAAAACTGGACGCTGCTCTGATTGCCCGATCGCTTTTGCCATACAACGTGAGAATCCGAAATCTGGGGTGCGGAGTCTGCGCTGCCGTCGTTGGTGAGTCGCAGCGTTTGTCCGGTGCTGCCCTTGTAGAGGTAGATTTCGGCATTTGCGCCTGCGCCGCTCTGCCAAACCACATTATCACCAGCAATTTGCGGCTTGCTGTCTGTCACTGTGTTGTTGGTGAGCTGCTGCACGCTGTTGCCGTTGAAAAGGAAGATTTCCGAGTCGCCTGTACCGTCCTGAGCTGACCAGACTGCGTTAACACCTGCCGTCTTGAGGCTGTTTGCGTCAATGGTTCCGCTGGCGATCGCCTTTGTCGAATTTTGCTGATAGCTGATGCGGTTGGCATCCAGATCTGCCTGGGTGAAGGTGCTGCCTGCGCTCAGCCGATTGCCGTTGAGGAAGAGGCTACCCAACTTGGGCAAATTCTTCACGGTATAGGTCAAATCTCCTGCGCCCTGCTGGGCATCAATGGCTCGAAGCGAGTTGCGAGAAATCGAAGCCGTACCGCCTCGACCGATCGCAATACCATTGCTGAAGAGGGAAGGAGCAGTATTGTCTTCCACGCCTGGCTTCACTACAGGTGAGCCGCTCGGACCGTTTGGGCTAGGAATAAAACGATTCACGGCACCCGTACTCATACTGAGCCGATAGCCAGTTGCACTCTGTTTGTTACCCTTGACGCGCAGGAAATAGGTTCCCGGCAGAAGTTCATTGACATTAATCCGTTCTGCCTGTTGTCCAAGACGCTGGGATTTCTGCAACAGCTTTCCTTGACCATCAAACAACGACAAATCGGCGTTTGCTTTCAGTCCTTTCAAATTAGCAGTAAAGCTGCTTCGATTCGTTACATTAAGGCGAAAATCATCGAAGGCATCTCCGCGACCACCAATTCTTTCATTCCATTTTGTAGAGATATTGGAAACTTGGATCGAGCGGGCTTTGAAAAAACGGTTTCCTGTATCTTTTAACATGACGATTTTCAGGGGGCTGCACGTTTGTACATTGATCAACAACAGTAAGCAACGGAAAGTTTCCAGAAGCAATCGCGGAAAACTATTTAAAGCTTCCTTAAAGCACTAGCCGCAATATAAATGAATGATGAAAACCCTGATGTTAGGGGATGGCAAAATCCCCGGAAAGTCGCTCCAGCACTGAGGAGCATTCATCTGTGACACTTTCCATTACTGTCTTAATTCTATTCCAACAAAGCTTGAGAAAAATAAGCTCTGTCACTTGTGAGATATTTTGAAATGTTCTTTAGAGCTACCGTAAAGCTAGGACTTATTCTTTGTTAATTTGCTGAGAGTTTTACTCCTTTTGAGCGATCGTTTAATCAAACAATAAAAAACTCTAAGCCTCAAGATTGAGAGCCTAGAGCCAAAAGATAGAAACGGGTTTCGGGTTAGATTTTAAGAGATTGGACAATCTTCAGGACTTGTTATTGTTAGACCACACAGTTGCCCTGGTTCTTTTCTGATGGGTTGTGCCGCTTTTTCGACTGTCCTATATCGATCGAAATCGCCCTCTAGCCCTGGATTTAGAAAGCTCGAAGTTCACCATAAAGGGCTACTGTGTCGCCCAATTGCTCGCTTCCTGCTCAAACGGCGGCCCCAACTGCCTTCTTATGAGCAATGCTGGCGGGAACCGAACCAATCCCGCTGATTTTCAAAGTCCCCCAGCATTCAGAGATTAGCAGGCTGCACAGCCTAGAACGCGAGCAGAATCAACTTGTGGGTACACAGTAGCCAGCCTTGGGGAATTTAGGGGGCTGTCTAACGGGGTCAAACTCAACCCTTTATCCTTAGATTCAGCAGATTCAGCAACGCCAAAAGGGGCTTCCCCTATCTGCTTCCCCATCTAAAGAGACTGTAAAAAGATAACTTTTCTGGGGCCTGGAAATCGCTCACAGAGATCCCTGTTAACGGGTCTAGCGAGGCTGATTCACATACTGTCCGGCAACGCGAAGCGCATCACTGATATCTACATCTCCATCGTGATCGGCATCCAGAAATGCGTTGAGAACCGGATTAGAACCCGCCTGATGCATCGGCGCATTGCCAAAATTAGGGTTCCCCATATTGGGATTACCAAAATTGGAGTTGCCCATATTCGGATTGCCGCCCATTGAGGAATTGGTTGCCCCCGACTTGAGCAGGTTAAGCACCACCGGAACTAGCAGCGGCAGCAAAGACTGAATTATCTGGGGACTCAATCCAGTGCGCTGAGCCATCGCCTGCACCACCTGCGGAATCTGACCCGCCCCAAAAACTGCCTGCACTGCCTGCGGATTGGGCTGCATGCCGCCATATTGATTCACGATCGCCGTCGGATTGCTATAGCCGCCCGCTGCCTGTTGCTGAAGCGACGATCGCACAAAGCCTCCCAGAATTGACATCATTGATTGGGTCTGAGAAGGATTAATCCCCTGCTGATTAGACACCTGCTGCACCGTATTGAGGATGCCGCCAATCTGATCCACATTGCCCTGCTGAGCTGGATTGTTAATCGCACCCAAAATCTGATCAAAAAGTCCCATAGGTTACTCCGCTTACTACAAGTTGATTACTGCAAGTCAGTCAAAACAGGCATAACCTTCGAAAGGATAAGGGGTGCAAGGCGATCGACTCATCCCAATAGAGAGATAGATACAGCAATAAAAAGATGGACAGGAAACCTGAATTTCAGTCCTTCCATCCACAAGTTGGGGGTCGTGATCAAACGCCAGGGCAAGCCGCTTTGCCAACCTGCTATCGTTCATACTCACCGTTCAGTCCAACAGGCTCAGGCGGAATTTTTTGGGAGGGCTAGACTTAAATCTGTTGCGCCTGCGTTTTACCTGCTCGTCGTTTTATCTGCTCTTACTCCCTCAACCTGCCCGATCGCCTGCTTCCTATACTGCTCAGCCTGCCTGGACGATTGCTTCATTACATTGTTTGAAGTTTTGCAAGCTTTCACAGATTGGATAAAAGCACTGCTGTAAACTGGATTTCGATTAGAGAACGTCATGATACGGTCACTTCACAAAGTGAGGCAGATTTGCGAACCAAATTTGCAATTCTTTGAGGGTGATTGCAAACCTTTACTCAGTTTGGAGCCGCTATATCAATGTCTCATGCAGTAAAAATCTATGACACCTGCATCGGATGCACCCAGTGCGTTCGTGCATGTCCTACAGATGTTCTGGAGATGGTTCCTTGGGATGGCTGTAAGGCGGGTCAGATTGCTTCGTCTCCTCGGACAGAAGACTGTGTTGGCTGTAAGCGATGCGAAACGGCTTGTCCGACTGACTTTCTTAGCATTCGGGTGTATTTAGGCGCGGAAACTAAGCGCAGTATGGGTCTGGCTTACTAGATACTCTATTACGCCTGCTATCTTTTGCGTTTTTCAATACATCTGGGTCTAATCTTAAGTGGGGGTTTACCCCCTTTTTTTATGGGAACTGTTTTTCTGCAATTGCTATGACTTCTGATTTATGGCTAAAAACTAGCGGAACCTGGATCAACGTTGCCACCATTCTGCTGGGAACTGCCTTTGGACTGCTGCTGAAAGGACGATTGCCGATCGCGATGCAGCGCATTATTACTCAGGGCGTAGGGCTGATCACGCTATTCGTTGGCTCTAGCATGGCAGGCAGCTTTAGCAAAGCCCAAGCAGGGGCGATCGATGGGGTAATTCTCGGCTTAGTCGCACTGGTACTAGGTGGACTGTTAGGAGAAGCGTTGCGGATAGAAACTAACCTTGAAAGAATTGGCAATTGGCTAAAGCACCGTTTTAAGGGGCAGGGTAAGTTTACAGAAGGCTTTGTCGCCGCCAGTCTTTTATTTTGTGTCGGTCCGCTCGCGTTAATCGGCAGCCTCAATAATGGCTTAACCGGAGATAACACCCTGCTTGTGATCAAAGCTTCAATGGATGGACTGGTTTCGATCGCCTTTACCAGTAGCTATGGCATGGGAGTCGGGTTTTCCGCGCTTACCATTCTGATTTACCAGGGAATTTTGTCTCTTGCCGCAGGCGTGCTGGCACTGGCAATTCCCGATCCGGCAACTGCTCCCCCCGTCATGCTTTCTACAGGGGTTGGCGGACTGATGATTTTAGGGCTGGGATTAAATTTGCTCGAAGTTGCTCAGGTCAAAGTTGCCTCTTTTCTGCCGGGCTTATTTCTTGCCCCATTGCTATACTGGCTTGCCGATCGCCTCACTTAAATTGGCTTGCCGATCGCTTCACTTAGAAGCACCGATTAATTAAAAAAAATTAATGAAATAAATGGTGGGAAGATGCCTCACCTGAATAGGTCAGTAACCTATCCCACAACAGCGACTGCTAATTGCAGATTCATTCCCTAAAATTGACCTTAGAATTGGCTTTTATCAAGACCTCAAGCACATTTGCATCAACTCAAAACAGCACAAAGCGTCATGAACAGAGGCGATACAATGCCATTGAGGGATATTTGCAAATCAAGCAATTGAAAAGCAAGCACCCCTCATCCTCCCATTCCCTTATCCCCTCACCCCTCCCTCAAAAGGAGCAACCTGCATGACAACCGTCCCAACTCCTATCCGAGTTCTCATCGTAGAAGACGACCCCATGATGCAGCTCGGATTAGAGCAATCGCTGACCAGTGCCCCCGGCATCACCGTCATCGGGCAAGCGGAAGATGGCTATACAGCAGTGGAAGAGGCATTAAAGCTAAAGCCTGACGTGATTGTGATGGATATTGGGCTACCCCGACAAGATGGGATTGCGGCAACTCAACAAATTAAGGAGGCAATGCCCGGAGTTCATGTGGTAATGCTGACTTCTCACACGACTGAGAACGAGGTGATCGGGGCACTGTCAAGCGGAGCAGATGCCTACTGCGTCAAGGGAACTAGCGTCGATCGGCTACTAACAGCGATCGAGGCAGCTCAGGAAGGAGCGAGCTATCTTGACCCCCAAGTGGCGCGGCAGGTGATGGAGCATTTAAAGCCAGTCGTTACGACGGAACCGAGTATTGTCGGTCAACTGTCTCAGCGAGAGCTAGAAGTTTTAAAGCTGATGGTGGAAGGACGCAGCAACCCGGAAATTGCAACTGCCCTCTATCTCAGCCCCAATACGGTGAAAACTCACGTTCGCGGCATTATGAACAAGCTAGCGGTAGACGATCGGGTGCAGGCAGCGGTGGTCGCCCTGCGAGCAGGACTGGTTTAACCTGCCCATCGATCGAAAAATCTCCTCCTTAAGGCGCTTTCGGGGTCAAAAGTTCCCTTGCTTGACCCCCCCTTGAACCCTGCTTTTAAAGGAATTATTAAGATTTGTTAAAAAACGCTGTGTAAAAAGTAGGTCAAATAGGACATTGATAGAATTATATACACTACATCTAGCGTAGTCCCTGTTATAGCAGCAATACAATCAACCATTGATTCCAGTGATTGTGTGCTATCGATAGTGTCAACTAAACCCTCTAAAGCGAAAACAGACAGTTTATCGCAAGATGTCTACAATTGATTATTATCTGGTAGGAAGCAATCTACTCCTTAAGATAAGTTGCGTGCTGAGCAATCTCTGCAAGTAGGACCGCGAAGCAAACTGGCTCCGTTCCGGCTGAAGAATCAGCCCATGTGCAGATTAGCTCACCGTAGCTCAAAAAGTATTACTGCTAGCATTAGCGACTGGTCATCAGCATTCCTTTCACCCTATCCTGCATCTCTCATTAGATTTGTCTACTGTAGGCACTTCTCCCTATCTTCCAGCATCAGTATTAATTCAGTGTTGACAACGCTGAAACTGTGCCATTTTGAGCATTAGTCTATTCATCTTCAAAATCTAGTTCCAATCTAGTTTCAAATCGTGATGGCTGAAGATTGTTCAGGAGTGCTGCCAGTAGCAAACGCTATTGGAGATGCAGATAGAAGTGCGATCGAAAGAGTTGAGTTACGCCTAGAGTGAGTTGTTTGCCCAGATGGGCAACTGCCAGCATTAACTGATTCGCTGAGTTATGGGATCACTATGACGACATTTGACGAGATTTACCAATTTTTCAGAAATCCACCGCCATTCTATCTGAACAAGGAACTGGCAGTCTGCTATGTCCTAGCCGTCTTACTGCGACGGGACTCCTACGGGACAGAGTTAATCAGCCTGCTCGAACATGAGTATCCAAACTATCGGTTATCCGATACGGTGCTCTACAGTGCCCTCAAGTTTCTGGAAGACGCAAACGCGATCACCGGATACTGGAAAAAGGTAGAGGGGCGGGGTCGCCCGAGACGAATGTATCAGATTTGCCCTGACTGGCACCAGCAGGCCCAGGAGCTTTCTCGGCTCTGGTATGGCTATGCAGGTCGCCCAGCACAGGTGTCCCAGCAGTAAGTTTTAATTTGCTCATTCCATCAGTTCGTAAGTTGGGCGATACTCAGAAACGTAGTGGTCATCCGGTTTCGGATTGCGCTGTCGTTTCAAACGAGTGATTACCCGCTCTCCTGCTGATTATGCAAACGTCGATTCTTTCTTCTACTGCCCTGCTGACGCTATTGCTGTCGGTGGGGCTATTTTTCTTTATTCGTGCCTCCACTAAAGACCGCATCGAAGTTGCCCAACTGATGAGCGACCAATCCGAGGAGTCGCTGCTCGACGGCCTGAAACAGTATTTCGCTGATCGCGCCTATCGTGTTATCTCACTTGACGCAGAGCAAAACCAGGTGACATTTGAGGGTTTTGTGCGCCCCAGTTTGTTTCTGGCAATATTCCTCAGTTCGCTGGCAGCGATCGGCATTTTTTGTTTGGTGCTGGTGCTGTCTTACCTGTTTCCCGCCGCCGGAAACTGGCTGCTGCTGCTCGTGCTGCTGGCTCCTGGAGCAGGGGTTTTCTACTGGAAAAAATCAGGACGATTGGAACAAGTCGCTGTCAAAGTTGAGCCAAATCAGGAGAGCCAAATCCATCGCCTGCTGACCGTCACCGCCCACCGAGACGAACTGGCAGAACTGCGGCGATCGTTAAACCTGAAGTCTGCCGAATAACTTCATGCTTATCTGCCATCAGAGTAACCGTCCTTAGAGAACATTAGAGCAGTCGCAGAAGTCCTGCATTGCCTCCCCATCTCCCCATCTCCTTTCCCCTTGCTCCTCCGCTACTCCACAAACCCTGATCGCCCCTCCTGCGTCTCAATCAAACTCTGCTCCAATTCCTCCCAGTTGCGATTCTCAATCTGATGAATCAGGCGATCGAGCTGATTTCGGTACTGAGCCAGGGCATGAAGCAGGGCAGGCTGGTTGTATCTTGCCATCATCACCCCTAGTTCTGGATTGCCGCCGCCAACCCGACTCGTATCCCGGAAGCCAGAGCTTGCAAGTTTCTGCGCCAGATCTAGTACAGCAGCATCTGATTCACTGAGGCAGGCAGAAATCAGGCTAGCACTGATCATCACAGGCAAATGAGAGATCCAGGCAACGGCGCGATCGTGTTCAGCAGGCTGGCACTGATAAAGGCGGCACTGAAGTGATTGCACCAGTGCTGCAACAGTATCCAGGGCAGCAGGTGGGGTGGTTTCGATCGGAGTGAGGACGTAGGGACGAGCGACAAACAGATCGGCTTGGGCAGCATCGAGCCCACTTTCGGCAGTGCCTGCCATTGGGTGTCCGCCCACAAAATTACGCCAGCGGGGAGCGATCGTTTCGACAATAGAGGCTTTGACCGACCCCACATCAGTCAGAATAGTATTGGAATTCAGGTGCGGAATGAGCTGCTCGACCGTGGATTCGATCGCCCCCAGCGGTGTACAGAGAAAGACCACATCGGCGGCTGCCATCAAGCTCAAATCCTGGCTGGCGTTGTCTACGATGCCCCGTGCTACGGCTTGGCGACAGGTTTCTCCGCGACGGCTCACTCCCAGCAGCGTATGCTCTGGGAACTGCTGGAAATCGATCGCCAGTGACCCACCAATCAGCCCTAATCCCACAATGCCAATTCTCATGCGTGACCCATTACAGTTTGCTAGACTTTAGACTTCAGACCCAGGACACTCGACCTCAGCCGCAAGAATCAAGCATCCTGGTCTTATCGCTGCGGTCGCTCGTCTGCTGTTCGTCGTCTGTTCTTCCAAAGTCTATTGTCTTCTGTTTCCAGCCTACGATTAACTCCTAAGTTTTCCAGGCTACAAGTTTTCACGCCCCCTCAAATCGCTCTGTAGATTCAGCGATAGATTGAGATTGCTGCGGCACCATGAAATTCATTACCGGGGAGAAGTTCGGCTTTTGTGATTGAAGTAGAAGTTCACCAACAACTGCGGGCGTTTCTGCGAGAGCAGGGCGAACCCTACTGGCAACACCATTTAACGATGGCGCGGCTAGTGGCGCGTGCGCTGCGCTTGGGCAGAAGTGCTTTGATTCAGGCGGGTGCGCCTTCGGGCTATCACGGGCGGTATCGACTGAGCTATTTAATGCCGCTATTGCTGTGGGAAGGGTCGGCAATTCTGGTGGCAAGCGAAGCTGTTCAGCAGCGACTTCTCATGGTTGAGATTCCCCGGCTCCAGCAGTGGATTCCGACGCAAAAAGAAATTCGGACGGGCGATCGCTGGCTGGGCACAGGGTTTGAAGGGCTGCTGTTGACCTCGCCTCAGTCTTGGATATCCGATCGCCTGCATGGGTCAGGACGCTTTCCGTCCCAGATTCTCACCGTGATCGATGGCGCAGACGATCTGGAGCAGTGGACGCGAAACGAGCTGACGCTCAGCCTTCAGCCGCAAAATTGGGACGAACTGATGCAAACCTGTCCCCAGCAGGCGGATCTGATTCGCGATGCGCGGGTGCAGTTGACCCGATCGATTTTTCAGCATCCGGTGAACCCCTACGATCGCTATTTGGTCGAAGCGTCAGAACAGGAGATTTTTAGCGAACTTTACCATCGGCTTACCGCAGGCATCGAGCAGCCATTGCCAAGTTGCTGGAATCAGTTCTGGCAGTCTTGTCAACAATCCAGTCAGCTTTTGTGGGCAGAGGTGATGCGGCCACAGGGACAGTTTTCGCTGCTCACGGCTCCTGCAGAGGTGGCAGATTCGCTTCAGCCTGTCTGGAACCAGCAGCCGATCGTCCTGATTGGTGGCGTGCTTGATCTAGACACCGAAGCCACCATTTATCGCCAACGGCTCGGGTTGCCCGATCTCACCTGTCTTAAGTTTTCGCCCGATCGCCAGCACGAATTAATTCAGCTCTATCTGCCAGACGGCTTACCGATGCCCAACACGCCACAGTTTCAGCCTGTGCTAATGAGTGAACTGCGAACCTTGCTGGGCGCAACTCAAACAGCAAATCAAGGCTTGACTGTCATTCTGATTGGCGACACGCCGCTAAAAGCGCAGGTTGGTTCAATGCTGGCAGCCGAGTTTGGCTCCCGCGTTCAGGTCGAGCGAACCTGTCTAGACGAGCATGGAATTCTGGTGGCAGGCTGGGACTATTGGCGGACTCATCAAGCCGTGTTGCCCGCGCCCCATTTGCTGGTGATTGCGACGCTCCCCTTTCCTTCACTCGAAGATCCGCTGGTTGCCGGACGAGTGACACACTATAAACGATCGCGACAGGACTGGTTTCGCCTATTTCTGCTGCCGGAAGCATTGAGTGAACTTCAGAGAGCCGTTGCCCCGGTGCGAGAGGCTCAAGGAGTGGTGGCACTGTTGGACAACCGGGTAAACCATCGCAGCTACGGACAGCAGATTTTATCATCGCTTAGTCCGCTTGCCCGGATTAACTATGTTGATGCAAGCCTTTTTGCCTCGCTTGAAGGATTCAGCCTGAGCGAATAGCGTTTGATCAGCCCAGCACACTCATCGGCAAGTTCGCACGATATTATCAAAGGTGGCAAGTTTAGCTGTGTTGATGTCGGAGAAGCAGTATGGGTGACGCAAAACGACGCAAGGAAATTTTGGGCGATCAGTACGGACAGGAAGGCAACGTTTACCCCTGGCTGCCGCTGAAAAAAAGCCAGGCGCAAAAATTTGTGCAGTGGACCACTAAAGGAGCCTGGATTGGCATTGGCGCACTGGTCGCTTACTGGGTAGTTGTTCGCTTTGTGGGTCCCGCGTTCGGTTGGTGGGAAGTGATTTAACCCACGACTTTCAGTTAGGACTGCGATCGTCCTGCTGTCAAAATCCAATCACAGCCCCGGATAGAATTGGTGCAAAATACAACCACGCAAAGCAATCGTGCAAAGTTTAACCTCGAGGGAGGCAGCTTGCAAAGTAAGCTAGTTGTAGAGTAGTCCGGTTGCAAAGCGATCCGGGGCAGAAGTCCAGCCCTAAATTTTCAAAAGCTGCTTATACTGAGCAGAGCATATAATAAAGCTGCTTATACTGAGCAAATCATATAATGTGGAACATAAATCTGAAGGAATTCTTCAATAACCTAGAAGTGTTATTCTGAATACCTCATTGGGCAGGTTGTATAAACTACCTTTTGCTAGAGGACTGATTTCCCTTTGTTCCTTACTCTCTGAATAATTTCGTTTCATTACTTTCAGGCAATTCATTATTTTCTCATCAGGGAAAAGACCTGGCCACCTGAGGCAAATCTTAAGAAATTGTAAAGATACAAGATTTTGTGGTAAGTGTGGTTATAGGAGGTCAAGTTAATGTTTCTTAGACTTGCAGAGCAACATCGACAATTTGTTCAAGACTTGGTGATGAATCTTCAGGCTTTGGCAACGGTGCTAGAGCAGCGGGGCTACTTGGCATCCTGCTATACCTGCGGTGGGCAAATGAACAGCGCATCGTTTATGGTCAGTCTGGCGGAAAATCACCTGATTCGGTTTCTTGTATCCGATTATGGGATCACCTGGACCGAAATGCGAGACGATCGCGAACTGATGAAACTAGAAGGGGCAGAGGCAATTAGTCAGCTTCAGGAACTTGCCAATCTGGTGAAATATCAAATTAAGCCGTCTGATTATCGTTTGAACGCCCTTCAGCCATCCTAAATGTTCTGGTTGGGTTGAATTTCAAGGCAGCGATCGCGTTACCGTTTCCGTCGTTGTTAAGGGGACTGAGCGAATTCCCTGCACGATTCATACTGCGATAGCAGCATCACAATCTCGTCAATCGTCTGTTGGGCTTTTCCAGGTAGTGTGTTCGCCTGATTCACAACAATGCTAAAGACGATCGCAGGACGATTGCCCCGATTCAAGTAGCCCGATAGAGCAGCAGTGCCGCTGAGTGCGCCTGTTTTTCCCTCTAACTGACCTCGAACCGAGGTTTCGCGAAAGCGATTTTGTAGCGTTCCCGAAATTCCAGCGACCGAAAGCGACCTGCGATAAGGCAGCGCATTATTGGTCTGCGCCATTGCTTGAAGCGTTTCCACAATTGCGGCAGGGCTGACCCCATTGTGGCGCGATAAGCCTGAGCCGTCTGCCAGCACATAGCTATCAGATTCAATTCCGAGGCGAGTGAGACTAGCCCTGAGGGCAGCGATTCCGGCTTCAAGGGCAGATTGCGATGGATCTGGGCTGTCTGCCCCTAGCGATCGCAGCAGAGCCTCTGCGTACAGATTGTTGCTGAACTGGTTTGTTTCGACTAGTAACTCGCTCAAGGGCAGCGACTGAACGGCAGCGATTTCCGCTCTGGTTGCGATCGGTGCATCATCAGCATGGGTGAGAAGCTGAGTCTGGTTCACCTCAATTCCAGCCGACCGCAGCGTTTCTGCAAACTGACGCAAAAAGTTTTGTCCCGGCTGCGGGATCGAGACCGCAACAGGTTCTGATGCTGCTCCGGCACGAAGCTGTCCAGCAACAGTAAGAATCGGCTGACTGAGATTCCGTCCCACCGAGACAAATTCTGGCGCGTCTGATGCCACCGTTCGCGATCGATTCACGATTTGCCATCCCTGCGCCTCTGACGGCTGATCCCAAACTACCTGAAGCGGTTGATCGACCTGCTGGGGCACGAGCGTGAGTCCGATCGCGTTCTGGTTCAAAATCAGGCTGTTCACAGGCGCACCGTAGCCTGCCTGAATGTCTTCCCATTCCCACGAGGGATTGACCGCATCACCACGAAAGTAGCGATCGTCCCCTACAAGGGTGGCAATGCGTGTGATGCTTCGGTCGCGAATCTGCTGTGCCAGAGCTTGAAGCTGGGCATGGGTCAAGCTGGGATCGCCCCTACCAACTACTTGCAAAACTGCGCCCTCTGGAGTTGTCCCCACCTGATAAATTGAGGTGCGAATCCGAAACTGCGCTCCTAGCTGAGTCAGAGCCGCTGCGGTAGTCAGCAGTTTGACGTTTGAAGCCGGGACAAGATAGCGATCGGGATTGCGAGCATAAAGGATCTGGGGATCTGCTTCCAGCGTTTGCGCTAAAATCCCCCACTGGGATCGCTGAAACTCTGGGTGATCGATGAGACGATCGATTTGCTGCACCAGGCTCGCGGCACAGACTGAGGCGTTCACTAAAATGGGTTGCTTCGGAGTTGCGCTTTGTGCCGATCGCATCCCAGCCATAAAGGTGAGTAGCAGACAGCCTACGCTAACCCAAGCGGTAAACGGTTTAATTGACATTCGTTCAGCTACTTTCGATCGTTTGTTTCCTGGCAAATATTCGAGCGGCTACGATGATCCCCCTCCCAATTGCCCTCACTGCTCGTTTCGTTTACGGTATATCCGCAAGTTACTAGAGATTAGGTTTGAACTTTGCAGCCCCCTACATCCCCTATTGCTGGGGGACTTTGAGAACTGAGGAAAACTGAAGAAGGCTTGGTTACCTATAGAATTGGAGAGCCAGGAAGGCGTTTCTGAAAGCCGTTTCAGCCCTGATTAGCCATCATGTGCCAGCCATTGTGTGTACAGAATAGCCAATGTCATAAGGAGACCTTAAACGCCTTGCAATAAATACCTTACGGTTTCAAAATTCCCGAAAATTCGGGGATTTAGGAGGCGATGCAAGAGATCTACTACTGTTCAATCTACCGCTTGCTCTTCATGAACTCAGCAATCCGCTCGACTGCCGTTTCTAGAATCGAGGGATCATGCACCAGCGCAAATCGCACATAGCCTTCGCCAGACTTGCCAAAGCCTGATCCCGGTGCGACGGCGACTCCGGTTTGTTCGACTAAGTCGATCGCAAACTGCATTGAATTGACTGCCCAGGGATCAGGTAATTTTGCCCAGACATACATGGCAGCTTGAGGACGAGGAACCTGCCAGCCAATGCGATTTAGGGCATCGACAAAGGCATCGCGACGCTGTCTGAAGGTCTCCACTGCTTGGGCAACGGCTTCCTGAGAACCCGAGAGGGCTTCGATCGCTCCATTCAAAATGCCCAGATACTGATTGAAATCAACCACTGCTTTGACTTGCCGGAGTGCCCGGATCAGTTCTGGGTTGCCGATCGCATATCCCACCCGAAAGCCACCCATGTTGTAGGACTTGGACATGGTAAAGAACTCGATCGACACTCGCTTTTGGGGATCGGCTTGAAGGACAGAAGGCGGGGGACTGCCCTCAAAGTACAGATCCACATAAGGGAAGTCGTGCACCAGGACGAGATTGTGCTGATCGCAGAAGGCAACCGCCTGCTTAAAGAAATCGATCGATGCGGTTGCTGTTGTGGGATTGTGCGGATAGCTCAACACCATCATTCGTGCCTGTTCCAACACGGGAATCGGAACATCTTCAAAAACTGGCAAAAAATTGTTTTCTGCCAGCAGAGGCATGGTGTAGATTTGTCCACCAGCCAGGTGAACACCGCCTGCGTGGGAAGGATAGCCCGGATCGAGCAGCAGGGCAAAATCGCCCGGATTCAGAACAGCAAGCGGTAGGTGGGCAGTTCCCTCTTGAGAGCCAATTAAGGGCAGGACTTCAGTTTCAGGATCAACGGGTACACCAAACTTGCGCTCGTACCACTGAGCTGCCGCCCGCCGAAACGCCCCCGTGCCATGAAACAAGAGATAGCCGTGGGTTGCGGGGTCTTGCAGCGATCGGGCAATGGTATCCAGTACAGGAGCAGGGGTAGGCAGATCGGACGATCCAAGGGATAGATCAGTCACGTCCAGTCCGGCAGCTCTGGCTTTTGCCTTTGCCCGATCCATATCAGCAAAAACGTTGGCTTGCAGGGGGGTGAGGCGATCGGCGAGTTGCATAGAAGGCATCGAATAAAGGACTGCCCCAAACGGGCGATCGATGGCTAGCCGCTAATTCAGCCCAGTTACGAGAAATTCTTCAACTTTCTGTTTGCTGATTGCGCCCTCGCTTGCGTCTACCATTTCTCCATCTTTGAACAACCGCAGCGCAGGCACACCTTCAACCTTGCACCAAGCCACCGATTCCGGGTTGGGGTCTACTTCCATTTTGACCACTTTCAGACGATCACCGTACTGATTCGCTGTCCAGTCCATAACCGGAGCCATGAGCCGACACGGACCACACCAGGATGCCCAAAAGTAGACCAGGACAGGCTGAGCCGCGCTCAAAACTTCAGTGGAAAACTCTGTATCTGAGATCGTAACGACGCTACTCATGAGAATAAATAGAGGAAATCTTAATAAACATCCTTTTCTAGATTACCTGCCTGGAATGCCAATTCGGAATTCGGAACTCGAAAGTCGGAATTGTGAGGCGATCGGCAAAGATCTGAATCAAAGGCAGAAACTTCTGTCAATCGGCTGCGTCAAAACAAAAGAGACTGAACCTCAAACGTGAGGGTGTGAGGAGTTCCTAAAATTGGCGGATGGGTTGTCGATCAAATTTTGGTCACGCCCATCCGCTAGTTATTTGTGCCAGGCTAATTATTGTGTGCCAGACTACTTCATCGTCCAGGCACTTACCGCTAAGCAGCCCCAACCAATGATGAAGGCAAGTCCGCCGATCGGCGCAACGGCTCCCAGAATTTTCACACCAGACAGGCTGAGGGCATACAAACTGCCGCAAAACAGCACCACCCCGACGATAAAGGCAATACCCGCCGCATTCAGCAGTGACTGAGCTGCTTCGGGACGGGTGAGCAGGATAGCAACTGCCACTAACGCCAGCGCGTGATACATCTGGTAGCGAGCCGCCGTCTCAAAGACTTCCTGAGCGCGATCAGTGAGTTTACCTTCCAGCGCGTGTGCGCCAAATGCACCAGCCGCAACGGATAATCCACCCAGGACTGCGGCGATCGTCAGAAATATCTGCATAAGTGCCCTACTTTCCCAATGATTCGAGCAGATTCCTTGACCGCTTCCACGGGTTATTTCACTGCTTCCAGCAGGCGCGAGAAGTAGAAGCGAGTTTTGGTCATAGCGTTTCGCTTAATCGTCCAGCCGTTTGCTTCCAGAGCCTTGACGATATTCGCTTCCCGATGCAGGTAGGCGCGAGTTGCTTTGCTGGGACCGGGGAAGAATTCGCCGATTTTCTTCAGCACATCATAGAAAACCGTTTTGGGCGCGAAACTGATCAGAACCCGCGATTCGGCAAGCTGGCTTAGATGAGTGATCATCTCCATTGCTTTGTCCTGCGGATAGTGAATCAGCACATCCAGACAAATTACGGTGTGATAGCTACCGCTCAGACTTTCCAAATCCTGGACCGCAAAAGTAGGATTCTCGGACTGTCCCAGAGTTGCCTGCGCCCGCTCTTTTGCCTCGCCTACCATCTTCTCGGAAATATCACTGGCAAAGACTTTTGCGCCCATTTCCGCCATCGGAATGCTGAGACTTCCCACGCCGCAGCCCGCATCGCAAATCGTCATGCCTGCCGTGTTGCCGTCCGATCGCAGCCAGTCCAGAACCGTATCGACCGTGCGCTGGTGTCCCAGACGAATATCAAGCTGCACTTTATTGACTTCGCCATCACCATAAATTCGCCGCCAGCGATCGAATCCGGTCGCGTTGAAGTAATCTTTTACGATCGTTTTATCGTCTGTTGCCGTCATGACTCCAAGCAATACCTGATTTTTAACAAGGGTTGTCTCATAACTGATTGTGCCTTAGATTGGGTTTCGCTTGGGCTTTAGATCCAGCAAAAACCAAGCCTGCATTTCCCTTTTCGAGCGACAATATCCCCTGTTGAGATTTCTAATTGAATTTTCTATGGCTTCTCCCCTAGTTGGCATTATTATGGGCAGCGACTCCGACCTTCCGACAATGAAAGGGGCGATCGAAGCCTGCGAAGAATTCCAGATTGCCCATGAAGTCGGCATTGTCTCTGCCCATCGCACTCCTGAACGGATGGTAGAATATGCCCAAACTGCCCACGATCGCGGCTTAAAAGTGATTATCGCTGGAGCCGGAGGAGCCGCCCATTTACCCGGAATGGTTGCCGCCCTAACTCCCCTCCCTGTGATTGGTGTTCCCGTTGTGACCCGCACGCTTCAGGGCATTGATTCGCTTTACTCGATTGTGCAAATGCCCGCCGGAATTCCCGTAGCCACGGTGGCGATCGGTAATGCGCGAAACGCAGGACTTCTGGCAGTGCAAATGCTTGCCGCCCACGATCGAGATTTGCTGCAACGGGTACAGCGTTATCGGCAAAGCCTGAAGGAAATGGTGATGGAGAAGCAGGCGAAACTGGAGGAGGAGGGGTATCGGCGGTATCTGGAGGGGATGTAGGGGGTGTAAGGGGTGTTTGCGCGATCGGGAGCGGCAGAGCAGCAGTTCCCTTGATTCCTTTGATTCCCGCCAGAAGGGATTTTAGCTAAGGAAAAAAAGACACTAAAGACAATGGAATCGACGCATCTCAAGCAGTTTCGGCTGATGGCGCAGTATAACTCCTGGGTCAATCAGCACCTATATGGCTTGGCTCGATCGCTTTCAGAGGAGGAGCGGCGGCGGGATTGTGGGGCATTTTTTGGGTCAATTTATGGGACGCTGAATCATCTGCTGGTGGGCGATCGCATTTGGCTGGGACGGTTTGCAACCTGTACGTCCTACACTTTTCCAGCGTTGCAGCAGACAGATTTGCTGTTGAACTGCACTGATCTGAGTCAGGAGCTTTACCCTGATTTTGAACAGCTCTGGCAGGGGCGATCGAAAACCGATCGGGCGATCGAGCAGTGGATCGAGGAACTGACACCAGAAATACTGTCTGCGTCAATGCACTATCGCAATGTAGCAGGGACGATCGATCGAACCCATGCGCTGTGGTTTGCGATCGCCCATTTCTTTAATCATCAGACGCATCATCGTGCCCAGGTGACAGTGCTGCTGCAACAAATGGGCAAGGATTACGGCATCACTGACTTTTTGATGATGTATGACTCGGCGAAAGAAGCAGTGCAGGCCTAGCGGCACGGAATGTCTAAAAGCGGAATGTCTAAAACCAGTGCTTTGGATAGGGTTTGCGACAAACCAGATTGTTATAGGCGATCGTGCAAGTTACCATCACCAGCGAACCGAGTAGCACTGGAGTCAAAACAAAATGCCAGTCTGCATGACTCATCACGCCTACTAAAGCGACGGCTCCTCCGGGCGGATGCAAGGTGCGGGTTAGCTGCATGAGTTTAATCGCGGTTGCAACGGCAAATGCCATGACCCAGGGCTGGGAACCAAACAGGGCAACGCAGATCACACAGACCAGTGCCCCTAGAGAATTCCCACAAATCACATTGCGCGGTTGCGCTAGAGGACTTTCGGGCACGGCATAAACCAGGACAGCGGTTGCACCAAAGGGAGCTGCAATCAGCGGATAGGTTGTATGCATCGTCAAATACGCCAGCACCGCAATCCCAAGAAAGCTGCCTAACCAGGACAAAAGCGCTTGCTGAAAAGAGAAATGAGGCTGATAGCGGGAACTGCCGCCCAGTTTGGCAAGCTGACTTTTGAAGCGATTATCCCAGCGGGGAAACTGCTTCGCATCGCCCTGAAGTTTGGAACGATCGGTAAAAGCATCAACAAAACGAAGCCGCGATCGGATAGGGGAGTTCCGCATAGGAGCAATTGCCTCTTGCATAAACCAGATGAATAGAAGTCAGATGAATAAGAACCAGATGAAACAGATTTAATGGCATGAGAAATTTGCCTGCCCCCATCGGGCAATCCTCATCAGGAGCGGCGAACCGTCGAGCCAGTATTTGTACTTATGTCATCATATTCTGACATTCTGCTAAAGAGATACACCGAAAGTATCGATAACTACAGAAATTTCTTATGCAATTTATGGGGTAAAGCTGTCACCCTTATAACTCCCTTCCTACCCTCTCCTACCCCTCCACCTCTCTACCTCTCACCTACCCTCCGACAGTTGCCGCTTTCCTCAAACACCCACTACAACTCACAATGTCCTTCCCCATCTCTTGATTCCTGCTGCTATGCCTGAAGTCTTTGGACAACTGCCTGTCATCGAGCCTGCCTGGACAGAACTCCAGCCGATTCAAACCGTTGAAAAACAGGAGCGCAAGGTTCTGCTGACCTGTGGTAATGCCGTCTTGAGCATCAGCGTACTGGCAGAAAACCTGATTCGCGTGCGTCTGTCGCCATCGAGCGAATTTTTGCCGCGCCGATCGTGGGCAGTGGCTCAAGAGGATAACGCTTGGTCAGTTGTGCCGTTCGAGATCGAGGAAACAGCAGATCAAGTTCAAATCAAAACTTCACAGATTCGGGTTGAAGTCGATCGCCAAACCAGACAAATCACCTGCTTCGACAAAGCCGATCGCCCCTTTGCTCAAGACATTCAGCCGATCGCCTGGCGAGAAAGCGGCATTGCTGCCTGGAAACACATCGAAACAGAGGAGCATTTCTACGGCTTTGGCGAGCGCACCGGATTTCTAGACAAACGATCGCAGGCCTATACGAACTGGACGGTAGACAGCCTCGACTACCATGCCCTCACCGACGAGATGTATCAGGCGATCCCGTTTTTTATTGCGCTGCGCCCTCAGCTTGCCTATGGGCTATTTCTCAATTCCACCTTCTGGAGTCGGTTTGATATTGGGGCAGCGCAGGCAGGAGTTTGGCAGATAGAAACCCAGAGTCCAGAACTCGACTATTACATCATTTATGGTCCGGCTCCGGCGCAAATCCTAACGACCTACACGGCCCTTACTGGACGAATGCCTCTGCCGCCAAAATGGGCGATCGGCTATCACCAGTGCCGCTGGAGCTATGCCTCTGAGGACGAAGTGCGCGAACTGACCCAAACCTTCCGTCAGAAGCAAATTCCCTGCGATGTGATCCATCTGGATATCGACTATATGCGGGATTATCGGGTGTTTACCTGGCATCCCGATCGCTTTCCCAACCCGAAGCAGCTCTTAAGCGATCTGAAGCAAAACGGTTTTCAGACCGTGACGATCGTTGATCCGGGCGTAAAGCTGGAATATCAGGGCAATTATGCAGTCTTCAACGATGGCTTAGAGAAAGAGTGCTTTGTGCGAACTCGTAATGGCAATCTATTTCAGGGCTATGTCTGGCCCGATCGTGCTGTGTTTCCCGACTTTATGCGAGCGGATGTGCGGCAGTGGTGGGCAAGCTGGCACAAAGAACTCACCGCAGCAGGTGTGTCGGGCATCTGGAATGACATGAACGAACCCGCCATGAACGATCGTCCGTTTGGTGATCCGGGAGTAAAAATCTGGTTTCCGCTCGATACGGCTCAGGGAGGAGAAGAGAACTCGACCCACGCCGAGACGCATAACCTGTACGGCATGATGATGGCACGCGCCGCCTGTGAAGCCATGCAGCAACTTAGACCGAATGAGCGATCGTTTATTTTGACGCGATCGGGCTATGCCGGAATTCAGCAATATTCAGCCGTTTGGACAGGGGACAATCATTCGCGCTGGGAATACCTGGAAATGTCACTGCCCATGCTCTGTAATCTGGGGCTATCCGGGGTCGCATTTGTCGGCGCAGATATCGGCGGATTTGCCGGAAACGCAACGGCTGAACTCTTTGCCCGCTGGATGCAAATGGGAATGCTTTATCCGCTCATGCGTGCCCATTCAATTCTCAAGAGTATGCGTCATGAACCGTGGGTGTTTGGCGCTCGGGTGGAGCAAATCTGCCGTCAGTACATCGAATTGCGCTATCAGCTTTTGCCCTACTTCTACACACTGTTCTGGCAGGCGGCAACCACAGGCGCACCCATCCTGCGTCCCTTACTGTACGACTTTCCCAACGATCCACAGACTTATGAGTTGGCAAATCAGGCAATGCTCGGTTCCGCAATCTTGGCAGCCCCGATCGATCGTCCCGGTCAAACCTGTCGCGTCGTTTATCTACCAGAGGGAACCTGGTTCGACTGGTGGACAGGTCAATCTCACAGGGGCAACACCCACATCCTCGCTGATGCTCCCCTGGAAACCATGCCGCTGTTTGTGAGGGCGGGGTCAATCCTTCCCATGATGCCCGTGATGCAATACGCCAATGAAACTCCACTCACGGAACTACGGCTGAAGATCTGGCAGGGCGAGGGCGAATTTACCCTTTACGAAGATGACGGACGCAGCTTTGCCTATCAGCAAGGAGACTGGGCAACAACCACTTATCGCGTCTATTCCGACAGCAATCAAACGATCGTCACAGTGCAAGCCAGACAGGGACAATGGCAGCCCCATCCGCGGCGCGTGATTGTGGAGTTAGTTGGCGTAGGCGAACAGTCTTTTGAAGAGGATGGAAGCGATCGGCGTTTGGTTTTCTAATATCGGCGCTTGGTTTTCTAATAATGATGCAGTTGCCTGATGAGCAGTTGCTAATGCTAAAGCGATCGACCCTTAACCTTTTGCTGCAATCAGCACCCCGATAAGCGATCGACCCGCTAAAATCAGATCTCTGTGTCGCCCCCTCACTCATCCACCCCCAATGGACTCCGAGCTACTCCAACTCTTCGTCAACGGAATCGCCGTCGGCAGCATTATCGCTTTAGCAGCCGTTGGTCTGACTCTCACTTACGGTATTCTGCGGCTGGCAAACTTTGCTCACGGCGACATCATGACCCTGGGCGCATATCTGACGCTGGTGTTTAACCTGAGCGGCATGAATATCTGGCTGTCAATTTTGCTGGGCGCAGGACTGACGATCGCCGTTGCCCTGCTTACGGAAAAGCTGCTCTGGTCGCCGATGCGAACTAAACGTGCTAGTTCTACCACGCTGATCATTATCTCGATCGGACTCGCCCTCTTCCTGCGAAACGGCATTATTTTGATCTGGGGCGGCGCAAACCAGAAATACGATCTGCCGGTTGTACCCGCGCTCGATTTGTTTGGAATACGCATTGCCCAGAACCGACTTCTGGTCGTAGGACTAACGATTCTTGTGATTTTTGGACTGCATTATCTGCTGCAAAAAACCAAGACGGGCAAAGCGATGCGAGCAGTTGCAGATAACGTCGATCTGGCACGGGTATCGGGAATTAATGTAGATCAGGTCGTGATCTGGACGTGGGTGATTGCAGCAGGCTTAACAGCGATCGGTGGCGGAATGTATGGCTTAGTAACTGCTGTGCGTCCCAATATGGGCTGGTTTCTGATCTTGCCGATGTTTGCCTCGGTGATTCTGGGCGGCATTGGCAATCCTTATGGGGCGATCGCTGGGGCGATGGTGATTGGCATTGCTCAAGAGGTTAGCACTTACTGGCTTCCCGCCGAATATAAGCTGGGCGTTGCACTGCTGCTTATGATCCTGGTGCTGCTGGTGCGTCCGCAAGGCATCTTCCGGGGCACAATGTAGTGGCTTGGTGCTGGATGAGACTTTTGCCCTGTAATTTTGCCCTGCACAGCGAATTTCAGAAACTTACTTCTGCCACTGCTGAGTCTGGAGTGACTAAAAACTGGGGAGACGTACCGCAGTGTCAAACATCTAGCCGCCGACCATGCCCTAATCCTCAGCCACTCTGACTCAGCATCCCAGGAAACGCTACTTCAGAATACCGAAGTAGAAAGCAGCGACGATCAGATTGCCCGCCAGCAGGACGATCGCCCACAGCGTGCGAAAAGGATAGCCCGGTTTACCAGTCTTCGTTGTGGTCATGGTGATTAATATGCTCCATCATGAACAGTTAACTTACCTAGATGGTAGTGGATGAGTGTCACCAGTTTGAGCAGAATTTTGATCGGGTTAGGAAAACTTAGGAAATGAGTTTCTGTCTGAATCTGATTTAGAGGGACAGTGTCTACCCTGCCCTCATAGAACCTGGTCAGCAATTTCAGCAAACCTCTTACAATAGGATTCGTCCTTTTATCTTCGATCGATCGTGGCTCAAACCTATCACGCCAAAATTTACGTTACCCTGCGTCCCTCAGTGCTAGACCCGGCAGGAACCGCAGTGCAGTCTGGGGTAAAACACATGGGCTACGACAACGTGGAGCAGGTGAGAATCGGCAAATATATCGAAGTCACGCTCACCGCAGATAGCGAAGCCGCCGCCCAAACCCAACTCGATCGCATTTGTGACCAGCTTTTGGCAAACCCCGTGATTGAGAACTACCGCTTCGACATCATGACGGCAGCAGAAGCCGCCTGCTAACCTCCAAGGTGATTCTCGGAATTATTCTCGATTCACAAATTCCAGATAACGGCTGCTCAGTTCCTTTACTGCAAGCTCATAAAACTGCTTACCGTGTTCGGGCGTTGCCAGTGCCGGATTTGACCCCATTCTGCCGTCTGGATAGCGACGACGAAAATCGATCGCCCCATAAATTGGCTCACCAGAAGTGACTTCCGAGCTGAGGGTCGCTTGTTTAATCGCATTAGGATACACATACTGCGTCAGGGCAACCTCGCTGGGAGTCGCGTGTGAGCCTTCCTGGTTGCCGTATAGCTCCTGAGCCAGCTTATAGACCGAGCCGCACATATACCAGTTCGCAACGTGACACTGAACGCGATCGGCGTTCGGAAGATTTAAATCCGCTAATACCTGATAGCACTCCGAAAAGGCTGCCTTGAGCGTTGCCACATTGCCGCCATGCCCGTTGATGAAAAAGAATTTGGTGAATCCTGTGCGCACCAGCGAAGTCACGTAGTCTCGAATCACCAGCATCAGCGTACTTGGACGCAGGCTCACTGTTCCAGGAAAGGCAGTGTGGTGAAGTGCCATACCCACGTTGATAGTTGGGGCAACCAGGGCTTGTGTCGCTTCGCCAACGCCTCGCGAAACTGCCTCAGCACAAATTGCGTCTGTGCCAATTAATCCAGTGGGACCATGCTGCTCAGTAGAACCGATCGGAATAATTAGCCCTTGCGACTGCTGAAGGTAGGCTTCTACTTCTTGCCAGGTTGTGAGATGGAGTAACATAACGTCTCCGAAAGCTAAGCTTCTACTGTACTTTAGCCAACGGACAATCGCCCCAGAAGCACCTGTAAAGCGATTATCCCTCTGGATATTAAGCTGAATATTGAGAAGAATGAGCGTAGCGATAGGGGTTAGAGAATGTTTGAAACGTGATACCTGTGACCCAAACCGCTTCCCTAACTCTTCCCTTCCAAGGAAACCTTATTTGCTTTAAAGTTCTTAAAGTCCCTTGAAGTTGACTTATTGAAGTTGACCGATTTAGGGGGACAATGCAAGGCCTCTGCGACTCCTTACCCACCCTCTTGGTATTGATCCCCAAACTGATCCCCAGACTGATACCCAAACTTTCTGTAACCTCGTTAAAATAATAGATAAAATTTACGAACTACACCCTGTGGGTGGCAGCGAACTGTAAATTCTAATAAATTGTCAAACTTGCCAAACTCAAACTGTCAGCCTCAGACCTGTCAAGCTCAGACAACGCTAAACCTGTCGGCCTCAGACCTGTCAACGTCAAACTCATCCATCGCGAATCTGTCGATGTCAAATGATCCGATGCCAAACGATCAGCCCCGCTGAATTCAGGTTTAGATTCCAGCCCGTAGCTCAGATTGTGACCAGTCCTTTATTAAAGATTCGACTTGACCCTCCACACCCCCCTTCACAATCCGGTATGCTCAGGCTTTAATTTGCATAAGCTCACCTTTCCCAGAGTGCGATTTTTATTCAACCGTTCCCCCTCATGATGAATCCTAAGGCTCTCTGCAATGTCAACCGTTCCGGGTCTTTTTTGCATCAGCCTCTCTGCCTACGCGATGAACCGTTGACCCGATCGTGCAGCTTGTTTTAGGGCTGCCTGTTCATTGCCATCCTTTGGCTGTTGCAGTGATTCGGACTTGGAATTTGCAGACTTTGATTGCTCAGGAGAAGCGATAAATGCTACACCGCAAGATCTATCAGATCTGTTGTGATGGACGAGAAGTTTGGATCTTTTTGCGGGATCAACAACGCTGGATTGAGCGTGCACGCATTCTCGATATCGAGGGTGACCTGGTGACAGTCCGGTATGAAACCGAAGAAGATGACGAAGTTTGCTCCTGGGAGGAGATGCTTCGCTTAGAGAGTATTGGTTCTGTAATGCAAAAATTGGCGACTGTGCCGCGTGGCGATGTCGAGCCGCTCGTCTCAGAAGACTGCCCTGAAGCAGAGCGCATTCGCAACCATCAGCCTGACAACGAATAGCGCAAACCAACCCTCAAATAATTCAGGATTGTTCAATAATGCCCCTGTCCATCAGGGGTTATTTTTTGTTTTAAATCTTCGCGTTGCTGACCTGGCAGTGCTAATCCGGCGGATGAATTCTGTAAGGATGGTTTACAAACCACCCCTAGCGCAAAACTCCCTATCCGAGAATCCTGTTTCCATTCAGCCATGCCTAAATCTTTATCTCATCTAATTCTCTGTTTTATCTAATTCTTTCTTCTATTTTTTTGTTCTATAAGTATTCGCGCAGAAACTCAAACGGGTCATCTTCCCAGCAAGGTTCGGGGCATCGCCAGTCTAGATTTTGCAAAATATCAGACTCGATCGCTTCAATTTCGTTCTGGTTAAAAAGCTCAGTCAGCACATGCAGATCACGTCCCCGAAGCGGAATTGACTGGGCTGAAATGAACTGTTCCGACGAAGAAGTATTCTCATGAAAGAGTAAGGGACTGCTGGCATCAAGCAGCGAAGGAAGCGGTTCTGGTTTGAAGGGATTGATCGCAGTAGAAGCGTTCGCCGAACGGGTAGCTAATGGCTCTCCATCTTCAAAAGAAACAGGCAGAGTTGGGGGACAAGCGCGAGGGGCAGATGGCATCATGATTGAGTTTAGGGGGCTGAGCAAAACCGAGAACATGGCTTGCAAGCATCTTAAACTGTTTTTGCAAAGAAATGTGAGGGCTAGTACTCAAAAAAGACTGCTCTTGCCTGTGTTTTTACGGAAGGGCTGGGGTTGCGATCGTATCAGCACTGCGCTACAGAACGATCAGCCGCAGCAGGACAAGGGTAAATCCACGGGAATTAGGCGAACTTGAAACACTTCAGCAAAGGCACGGGCAACCTGTTGTCGAACCCGATCGATCTGGATATCGGGAATAAACTCTGCCAGACTTCCCACCGGTCGATCGCCAATGCCGCAGGGAATGATGTGCTGAAATCCTGACAAGTCGGGACAGACGTTGAGTGCGAAGCCGTGCATCGTAATCCAACGGCTTACCTTAATACCGATCGCAGCCACCTTGCGCCCCTCGACCCATACCCCCGTTAGACCTGGAATTCGATCGCCCTGAAGCTGATAAGCTGCTAGCACCCGAATTAACACTTCTTCGAGCTGGCGTAAGTACCAGTGCAAATCCTGCTGATAAAAGCGAAGATTCAAAATCGGATAGCCCACAAGCTGACCCGGACAGTGGTGAGTTACTTCGCCGCCGCGCTCAATCCGAATCACCGGGTAGGGCGAATTTGAGACATCAAACTTCAGAAATTCAAGGCTGGAACCCTGCCCCAGGGTGTAAACAGATGGGTGTTCGAGCAGAAGAAAAATATCATTCTCGGCAGGGTCACTGTGCTCGGAGTTCGCGAATTCGCTTTTATCAGAGCCGCTGACTAAGCGATCGGGCTGCAACCGTTCTTTGATCAATCCGTGTGTGCGTCTTTCAGCAACCCATTTGCGCTGCCAATCCCAGGCAGTTTCATAGGGAACCAGTCCCTGATTGTAGAATAAGCACGGTCTGAGCAACACAGAATTTTTCAAATTCCCGATCTACTAATCTACTGGGTGAACGCAAAATAGATCAACATTAATTAAACAGAAATTAAACTGAGAATTTGTCCGCTCTGGTCAAGAATTATCAACGGATGCAAATGATTTTAAACGAGACTGTTGTCCCCGATACAAGGTGCTAGGGTGAAAGTGTGAACCCAGTTCTCAGGGGAGGAAGCTCTTATATGAAGCTTGTTATCCAGGGCAAAAACATCGAAATTACTGACTCGATTCGTGAATACGTCCATCAGAAAATTGAGAAAGCCGTCAGCCATTATCAGCATCTCACAATGGAAGTGGACGTTCACCTGTCAGTTGCCCGCAACCCCCGGATAAACCCAAATCAGACCGCAGAAGTTACGATTTACGCCAATGGCACAGTTGTGCGTGCTGAAGAAAGCAGTGAAAACCTCTATGCCAGCCTAGATCTTGTCGCCAATAAAATTGCCCGTCAGCTTCGCAAATTTAAGGAAAAACGCTACGAACAGGATCGTGCACCCGTGAAAGCCACTGCGGTGATTGAAGAGAAACCCGTCGCTGCGACTTTGATTGACACCGATCGCACCCCAGAACTACCTGCAGAAGTGGTGCGAATGAAATACTTCGCAATGCCGCCGATGACCATTCAGCAGGCACTAGAGCAGCTTGATCTGGTTGACCACGATTTCTTTATGTTCCGCAACATTGAAACAGGCGAAATCAACGTGATCTACGAGCGCAATCATGGCGGCTATGGCGTGATTCAGCCTCGCAACGGCAACGGTCACACCAACGGCAAATTTGCCGAAATTGCTCATGCTCACCACCCCGAAAACGTAAATAGCAACGGATACGCAAACGGACACACGAACGGAAAAGTAACCCAACCTTAAGGGACTTCACTTCAGTCGAGGAGGGATTGGCTTTGATCGAAACCAGAGGACACTAGACTGGAAAGAAATTGTGCAGTCCTAGGTCTACCTATTCCTCCTCCAATTTTTTATGTATACCTACGCTTTTCTGCATACGCCTAAGGCTCCTTTGGTGCTCATTAAGGGCATTAGCGGAACTTTAGAAACCGTGAAAGCCGATCGCCTCTTAGCAGTGGTTGAGCCTGAGCTCACAGTAGACTCTCTGCAAACCAGCGATGAGCAGCTTATGCAGGCAGTCCTGAAGCACGATCGGATTATTTGCGATTTGTTTGCTCAGACAACGGTGCTGCCGCTGCGGTTTGGCACGTATTTTGTCTCGAAAGAAGCACTGCTGGCACATCTCACCGATCGTCAGACTCAGTATCTCGATCAGCTTGCTCGACTGGATGGCAAAGCCGAGTATTTGCTGAAGCTAATTCCAAAACAGGAGCCAGAAACGGTGATCGCCCCGAATCTAAAGGGCAAAGACTATTTTCTGGCAAAGAAGCAGCGCATTCAGGAGCAGGCAGACTGGCAGCAGCAGCAGCAAATCGAGCGATCGAATCTGATGCAGCATTTCACCGAAGCCGGAATTTTGCATCAGGCGGTTGAGAGTCGGGAGGGGATTGAGCGGCTTTATTTGTTGGGAGATCGATCGGGCGAGGAAAAGCTGCGGGGGGTGCTGGCAGGCTGGCAGGCGCAGTGTTTACGCTGGGAGTTAGATTTGAGCGGAGCTTTGCCGCTTTATCATTTTGTTTAACTCTATTTGTTTAGCTCTATCATTTTTTCCAGAACACTTTGTCTAGAACAATGAGCTTCGTTTTCGGCTTTTCAGCCCCTAAATTCCCATTCTGGGGACTCTGAATGTTCTACAGCTTAAATAATCCTTCTTCCTGAGGCGTAATTTCCCCTCTAACAATAATCACTGTACGGTTTGTATTGCGAGCGATCGACTCTGGAATATTGCCTTTGATCACCTGCTGAAGCAGTCCCTCGCGGCTGGCTCCCAGCATAATGACATCGCAGCGTTCGGAGCGCGCAAGGTCAAGAATGGTGTCAGAAATCGATCGTCCACAGAGCGATCGGGCTGTGACCGGGCAGGGGAGTTTGAGCGTGACTTCGGCAAAAAGCTGCTTCAGGTAGGCAGTGTCGTGGCTGGAGGGCGTGTCGTCAAACACTTGACAGAGATGAACATCGGGCTTGGTTGAAAGCATGGTGAGGGTAGGAAGTAACCGCACAGCTTGCTGGGCATTAGGTCCGCCTGCGACAGGAATTAGCCAGCGATCGAATTTGACGATATCGCCGAGCTTCACCATCATCACTTCGCAGTCTGCCTGCCGAATCACGGTGTCTACAATGTTGCCAAACACGCGCCCTGGCGAAGTCGTGCTGCCTTTCCAGCCCATCAGGAGCAGATCGATATGGCGTTCCTCGATCGCTTCTAAAATTGCCTGAGCTGAATCGTGTGCCAGCCGTACCTGCGTATGAATGGGGACTTCTGAGGCGCGTCCGATTTGCTCTGCTCGTTTCAGCAGTTTGCGGCTATTGGTCGTGCGAATGCTGGCTTCTGAAGGCGAAGTTCCACGCGGCACACACACCACCTGAAGACATTCCAGCTCGTAGTCTCGTTCACGGGCGATCGTTGCTGCTAGGCGCAGGAGCAGGGGAGCGGTATGGGGATTGCTAAGCGGTACGAGGAGCCGTCCTTTTCCGGTAGCGGGCGATCGGGTTTGGTAAACCACGTAGGAGGGTTCAGGCTGGGGACCGAAGGATTTATTCTCACCGCTAATCTGGTCTGCTTCGGCACGAATAATATCGGCGCGGGTGATAATGCCGACGAGCTTTTGTCCTTCGGTAACGGGCAGACGGCTCAGCTTAAAGCGATTGAGCAAAAACAAAACGTGGGTGAGGCGATCGGTGGGGGAAACAGTGACGGGCTGCGGGGTCATGATATCGGCGAGTATTGCAGGCTGCCCCGTGGGAGCATGGCGCGAAGCAAAGCTGTTCCCCGCATGGGGTAGTCGGTCTGCCAGGTCGCTCTGGGTAACAATGCCAATGAGTTTGCCGTTCGTCATAACCGGAAAGCCGCGATGGTGCGATCGAGAAAATGCCTGCACGACGTCGGGCAAGCTGAGGCTGCTGTCTAGCGTTTCGACTCGTCGCTGCATCAGGTCGGCTGCTTTTAGCTCTGTCCAGGCTCCGCCCTTGGTAACGTATTTGTCGAGGTGAATGCCGTTCCAGGCGAGTAGGCGCGTGTAAATCGAACCACTGGCAATGCGATCGGTAATCAGGTAGGCGATCACCGAACCGATCATCAGCGGCAGCACTAGATTAAAGTCCGTGGTGATTTCAAAAACGATGACGATCGCTGTAATGGGTCCACGGGTGACGGCACTAAAAAATGCGCCCATTCCTGCCAGCGCATAGGTTGATGGATCGCTAATGCCAGCGGGAAAGCCAAGCGGAATGCCCACCATTGTTTCGAGCGTTTGTGCCCCATAGCCCACCAGATGCCCCAGTGCCGCGCCCAGCAGCAGAGCCGGAGCAAATAGCCCACCCGGTGTCCCGGCTCCATAGGCCAGCAAAGTCAAGCAGAACTTAATCACAAACGCTAGCAGGGTCAGATGCCAGGGCGCATCGCCCGTACTCAAAAACTCTTGCAGCCCCGAATTATCGCGAAACTCCGGCGGCAAAATCACCACGACTGCCCCTGAGATCAGCCCTGCTAAGCCAATCTTCATCGGTAGGCTCAACCGAGTTCCCCAGGGAAGCTCCCGCCGAAATAGTGCCAGGCTGGCAAAAATCCCCTGGCTAAACAGTCCGCCCAGCAGCCCCGCCAGCAATCCCAAAATCAGAAAAAACGGCACATCCTGAAGCGAAAAGCTGACCTGCGACTCGGTGACGATCGAATTCAGATTCAACCCCTGCCCACCAATTAGCCGCGACACGACCGCTCCAATAAACGAAGCCAGAATCGCCGTCCCTAGCGTCAGCCCGGAAAAATCCTGCAAAAACTCCTCCACGACAAACAGCACCCCGGCGATCGGCGCATTAAACCCTGCCGCCAACCCCGCTGCTGCCCCTGCCGCAATCAACTGTCTGCGATATTCGGGCGACGTGGGAATCCACTGACTCAACTGGGCTGCCAGAGCCGCACCGACCTGCACCGTCGGACCCTGCCGCCCCAGATTTAACCCGGAGCCAACTGCCAGAATTACGCTGACCAGCTTTATCGCCGCCACACGTAGATTAAGAGCGATCGGCACATTTGCCAAAGCCGCTTTCACCTGAGGAATGCCGCTTCCTGCCGCTTCGGGAGCCAGCCGCTCGATCAGCCAGCCCGACAACACGCCGCCCACCAAGCCGATCGCAGGCAAAACAAACCAGACAGGCATCTGATAAGACAACTGCACCCGCCAACTGCCTACGAAGCCAATACCCCACTTCAGCACGACAGCAGACAGCCCGGAAACCACCCCGATAACACAGGCTTCAAAAATTGCCAGCTTCGAGCCAGACATCAGGGAGCGAAACCGATTTGGCAGGGTGAGATAGCCCATGTTAGACCGCAGCAGAGGGAAAGCCTAAACTATCCTCATAGTGCCTGATTTATAACGAACTGTAACTATTGACTAGGAGCTAACCTGACGGTATCTTGCCCATTCGCGATCGAGTGCCTGCTGCCATCGAGCAGCAAGTTCTAGATCCGTAAAGGGAACCTGAACAGACTCATTCGAGAGTTGAAACTCGATCGCCACCTGTTTGCTTTTCTCAGGCAAATTCGCCGGGTCGATCGTCTGGTCGTTTGCCTTGAGCCAAATTGCCTGCACTTGCTGGAGCGAAAAGGTTTGCAGGTCTTTCATGCCTTTGCGAGTTGGTTTGCCCCAGGTGATTTCGCTGCCCTTTTGTCCCAAAACCGCGTAGATATCATACTTGGCGCGATCGAATCCCTCTGCCCAGAGTCGATACGCCTCTACTTTTTGATACTCGTTCCATCCTGCCCAGGCTAGCCCGATAAACAGCACCAGCAGCGGCAACCACAATAAACCCCGTTCCATCGCTAAAAACCAATAAAAGAATCAGGCAACGAGCGGCTGACAAATTTCATCTGCCAGGACTAGCTCTTCGGCGGCGATCGTCTGAATCGCTTGCTTCATAACCGTCTCTGGGTCGTGACCCTGTTCAATTTGCTTTAGCCATCGCTGTGCCTCGTTGCCTTCACGCAGGATTTTCTTCAGCGGCAGCAGGAAGCAGCTAAATCCCCCCTGTTTTGCCGTTCCCCAAACTTCCTGATACAGCTCCTCGATCCAGTCTCGTGCCAGAATTGTCCGCCCATCGCGCCAGTGTCGCAGTTCGGCATCGAGGCTGAGTTTGGCAGCGGCGGTTTCGTTGGCATCGGTAAGGGCAACCAGGGCTTCGGCTCGATCGCTAGCAGGCAAAAGGCTGTATTGAAGCGGGTCGAGTTCGGGGTGCTGAGCAATCTGGAGTATCCTTGCCTCTAGCAGTGCCGTGAGCGCGAGCAGGGCGATCGGGTCGGTCATCAAATCGCAGATTCGTAGCTCCAGACGGTTAAGGCTGTAGGGACGATGATCGCCATTCGGGCGCACCGAAGACCAGAGATGACGGACATTTTGCATCGTGCCTTTTTCAAGCTGTGCTTCGGTCCAGTCGATATAGTGGCGATGGCTTTCAAATAAAGGCACATGGGCAGGTGTTTTGGGAAACAGTCCCCATCGGGTGGAATGAAACCCCGTGACGTTTCCATCCAGAAAAGGCGAGGCAGCACTGAGGGCAAGATACAAGGGAGCCTCGACGCGCACTAATCGACAGGCTCTCATCAACGTTTCTGGGTCACTAATGCCAATGTTGATGTGAATGCTGGCAGTCACGACCGTTGTGCCGTAGGTCTGCTCGATGTAGCTGTGGTAGGGATTGCCCGGATCAGAGCGATAAAACCGATCGCTCCCTGCCAAAGCCAATGTACTGCCGGGAATCAGCGTGTAGTTGCCCAACTGGTGCAAATAAGCCCGCAGCTGACGACGAGGACGCACCAGCTCACACAGTAGCCGTTCATAACGATAAAGCGGAGCCGTCGTGTATTCCACATTGCGGCTATCTGGTTCGCGGACAAAGCCATGCAAATTAGCCACAATTTTGTCAGACAACCCGACGATTTCGCCATCTGGTGTGCCCGTGTACATTTCCACTTCAAAGCCTTTCGAGAGCATGGAGAAATTGCCTCTAGTCACAGTTCTATTGTCTCGGAAAAGGAGTCGGCTGCATCGTTCTACCGGGGCACTCCGACAGGGGGAAGTCACCAGGCGAATTTGCAGCATGCCCAAGCGGAAGTCCCATTTATGCTGGGAGACTGCTTTGCATTGCCTGCTCAAGCACAGGAAACAGATCAGGCGCAGTAAAGTTATCAATCACCAGAAACGCGCCCAGGTCGTACAGCTTTTGTGGCTCGTGTGTGGATGCAATCCCCACGGTTGGAATGCCTGCGGCAACAGCAGAGCGAATTCCAGAGGGCGAATCTTCAAAGGCGATCGTCTCGCTTGCTGTTACTCCAAGCTGATCGAGCGCAGCCAGATAAGGCATTGGATCGGGTTTACCACGCGGCAGCTCATCTCCCAGCACCACCAAGGGAAATTCGCTGTCCAGGTGCAGAACTCCCAGCATAAATTCCACATTTTCGAGTGGAGCGTTGGTCACGATCGCCCGCTTGAGCTGATGCTGCTCCGTCCATCTCAATACTTCTAGCAGTCCAGGCATGGGCTGAAGCACCGTGGCAGCCTGCTGTCGAAACATCGCTTCTTTGCGTTCACCGAGTTCGTCACCTTCAGCGATCGTCAACTGCGGCAAAATTTCCGGCACAATTTCCTGATTGCGTCTGCCGCTAAATTTAGCGCGATAGGTGGGGCGATCGATCGTGATGCCATAGGAAAGCAGGATCGATTGCCAGTTTTGAAAGTGAACTGGGTCGGTGTCTGCCATCGTTCCATCGAGGTCAAACAGCAAAGCCTTGAGCATGAATTTTTCCTAGGAAACGCTTAAAAAGTCGAGCTATTCCAGCCCCACATTGCCCCTTTTGAATCCGCAAACTCAATATAGGTACGGTTTGCAGGAACACCGAGGCTCTGATGCACTTGGGTGCAAAAATCCTGGCTCATTGCTTTGGTTTGCGTCGGACTCATCGAACCTACACTCTTGATTTCGATGTAGCACGTCGGGTCAGTCGTTCCGGCAAAGGTCATAGACACACCCGACTCAAACGCCGTCATCACGTAGGATTCTGGCTTGCCCAAATGCTTAGCGAGCGCGGCAGACAACTGCTTAAGCAACGCTTCGACCCGGAGGCGATCGGGCGAGTCAACCGAGGTTTGAATTTTGATTAGGGGCATATTGCACAAGTTCCTTTGCGATTGCTAGCCGCCGTACTGCCAGCCTGTGCTTTCCAGCAGCAGCGGATCACCGTCTCGATGCACCCCAGCCGCAATCACCTCACCCACAAAAACGGTGTGATCGCCCTGTTCGACTGACCCCACGACGCGGCATTCGACATAGCCCAGGGTGTCGGAAATAATCGGACAGCCCGTTTCGCCCAGATAGAATTCGACATCTTCAAACTTATTGCCGATCCGTCGCTGAGGCTTAAAAAACTTCTGCGCCAGCTCCTTTTGCCCCGCTTCTAAAATACTGAGCGCAAAAACCTGGCTTGACTTGATCATGGCGTGCGATCGCGAGTCTTGCTTGACACAGTTGATCACAAGCGGCGGTTGAAACGAACCCTGCATCACCCAGCTTGCAGTAAAGCCATTGACCTCTTCACCCTCTTTCACGCCACAGATATAAAGTCCGTGAGGAATTTTCCGCAGTATTGTCTTTTTTGCCTGTTCGTCTAGCAAGGCGGTGTTCTCCGATCGCGCTACATCGGATAGTGTATCGCATTCCAAATCGGGTTCTCAGGGTTCTGTCTAGTTCCGCTAATTGAAACGACCGCCCATTACTGCTCTAATTCCTTGAAGGTGAGAAGCCTTCTCACAGGGGTTGTTGGAGTCATGAGTTTTTTCCCCCTTTAAACTTAAGCAACTTTAAACTTGAGCAACGGAAACAGCACTTACATCCGCATGACGATCGAACAACACTCGCGGACGCAGCAAAATTCGGAACAGCAGCACCAGCGACTCAAATTCGCCCGGAGAGGTGCGGCGTTTCCATTGTCCCGGACGGCAAAACAGCATTTCGACCAGCAATCGTTGCTGAGCCAGCGTCACCTGCTCAAACATGACCCGCACTGCCAGAAAATCCGGCTGCTGCGTTACCTGCACCACGCGGCAGCTGAGGATTAAGTGATGTTCTAGAATCTCGATCGTTACAGGCAAAACTTCGCCTTCATGGGGGATTGGAAAGTCAAGCTGTGTCAGGGCAATTTCTGCTCCGACTTCTGAAATCATCGTTGTAGTTCCCCAAAAGTCCTGCACTATGTTTGTATCTGTCACAGTCTTTGTATCGGTCACAGTGATCCGGGCGGTGCGGTGCAGGTTAAACCATTCATACAAACTGGGGCGCGGCACATCGAGCAAAATCAGCAGCGCGATGCCCAGCATGATCAGGTTATAGCTGCTCCAGATCCAGCCCAAGCCGATGCCTTTTGCCTGAATTGCCACTTCGGGCGGCACGGTATTCATCCAGGCTCCCTTCAACATACAGAGACCAAAGTTGACCCAGAGGCTGACTGCTGTTGCCACAAACAAAATAATCAGGGGCCACGCCAGATTCCAGTTAAACGAAAATCGATCGCTCGATGTGCCCTTAGGCGTGACTTTGAACCCTTTTGAAAACGGATTGAGCATGACCTGAATCACCGTCAGGGCGAGCGGAAAACACAGCACCAGCGAATAGATATCCGAAAGCAGGGCAGAGCGCGATCGATAATTTAGCCAGGAAAAAACTGAAAGCTGCACCAGATAATAGGGCAAAAAGAAATAGAGCAGTTCCGCCGCCGTTGCCCGAAGCGGGATCACCCCCAGAAACGAATAGGCAAGCGGCATCAGCAGAAATCCAACTCTCGAAATGCTGGTAAACCAGTGCAGCAAACCTTCAAGATGGGCAAGCCGCTGAAGCGGATTCAGTCCGGGAATGGTGAGCGGATTGGATTTGATGAAAAATGCCTGGAGCGTTCCCCTTGCCCAGCGCAATCGCTGCACTGCATGGGCGGCAATATTTTCGGCGGCAAGTCCGGCACTTAGCTTTTCGTCGAGATACACTAGGCGATAGCCCTGCGCTGTAAGCCGAATCCCGGTAAAGTAATCTTCGCTCAGTGAATCGGTGACAAATCCTCCGGCACTTTCCAGGGCACTGCGCCGCACCACAAACGAGGTTCCCGAGCAGATCACGCTGCCTGCCCCATCGCGAATCGGCTGGATTTGACGGTAAAAAACTTCTTCTTCAGGAGTTAAGACATCTTCGAGTCCCAGATTGCGGGCGATCGGGTCTGAGTTGTAAAAGCTCTGCGGCGTCTGCACCAGCGCGACCTTCGGATTCTGGAAAAATCCCACGGTGCGAACCAGAAAATTTCGTGTGGGCACAAAGTCAGCATCAAACACCACCAGCAGATCGCCACTCGTTTTGCCGATCGCATGATTTAAGTTTCCAGCTTTGGCAAAGCGATTGTCTGGGCGCGTCATGTACTCACAGCCCAACTCTTCTGCCAGCTTTCTGATTTCGGGGCGGCGCGTATCGTCCAGCAAATAGACTTGCTTATTCCCATAGTCGATCGCCTGACAGCCAATTACTGTTCGCCGCAGAATGAATTCTGGCTCGTTGTAAGTCGGGATGAAAATATCAACGGTTGGGGTGTATTTGCCCTCAATCACATCCAATGTCAGCCGGTCTGCCTCTCGGCGTCGATCGCGCACCCGCAGCATCAAAAAAAGCTGAATCGTGCTGCTTGTCAGCACCAATAGCTCCAGAAAAAACAGTCCCAGACTAAACACACCATTCAGCGGCGTATCCACATTGAGCGTCGAAAGGGATCGCCACAGCAGATAGCGCAGCGTCAACGCCAGCAAAATTCCCACTACCGTAACCCGCGACCAGTAGCGAGGCTGAGGCGAAACTTTGGTGACTAGCAGGACGATCGCAAACAACGCCACCGTCGGAAACAGCAGATAGCCGCCTGCTACCATCGGCACTTCTAACCAGAGGGGCGGCTGTTCTTGCAGCGTATTGAGCTGAGTAAAAATCCTGCTGACTGTTCCCTGTCCTGCAAACCAGCCTGCCACGATCGCCCCAGAAAACAGCACCGTTCCCAGCAAAATCAGCGTCGTAGTTTGGGGACGAAACGATCGCCGCGAGGCAACAGACGAGGTAATTTGAGTCGAGGGTGGGGTCTGGTCTGCTGAAGTGGTCATCGAGACTCCTTATAAGGAAGTAGATCTGAGGAAGGCGGTCAGAGACTAGGATTTCGGGCAGAACTCGATCTCAGGTGAACTGTTTCTGAAGCAGTTATTTGCAGTTATTTACTCTGCCAGCGCACTAACTTTACCTTAACGATTACGATCGACGGTGCTAATCAGATTGCCCAAACAATTTCTGAAATCTACTCAATCTATCAACTTTCCTCAGCTTGAAAAAGTTTTGGGCGATAGCAAATCCAATCCAAAACGAGAGATTTGCCGTATGAATTCAAGATACGAGGCGCAAAGGCTGTTAAAGAAATAAAAACAAAAGTTGATTTCTGTTTCTGCTAATTTATGTAGATTGAACTGTAAAAGTTTTTTAGCAACCCCGCTTCCCAGGAGGCGATATGATTTTTGAATGATTTTAGAGAGGAAATCTGTTTCGACAGCACAATCTAGAACAGCGTACTGATGCAAGACAGCAATTCTCACGCCGCTTAGAATGATATTGCCCAGAATTCAATTGCCTGAACTTAAAAGTATTCGTTAGCACAGTTTTCTGAAATGTGAGTATCGTGTATCAGCGTAGGTAGGACAATCAAAACATGATAGACACAATTGATTTTGTCAGTCTTATTCATCCAGCTTTAGCGATCGTCTTTGTCTTTCCGCTGATCGGGATTGTGGTTCAATATTCACTTCAAACTCGAAATCGCCGACTCCAGATTGCAAAAGGTCAAAAAAGCGCAATTTCTGGAACCGTTGGTACTCAGCATTTGCGGATGGGACGCTGGCTCAGTAATTCAATCGTTGGCGTAGCTTTAATCGGGCTAGGCTATGCCATTTTTTCTAAAGTGTTGAAGGCTCCTCCCGAACAGCAAAACGGCATTAGAATCGTGCTGCTGCTGGTTTTATTTGCCCTGACGATCGCTTCTCTGGTGCTGCTCAACATCGCTAACGGCAAACTGCAACGCGGCGGATTCGCCACCCTGACTGGAATCGGTCTGGTGCTGCTTGGCTGTCAACCAGAAGTATTTCGGCGCGGCTTTGAGTGGTACGTTTCCCATTACTACTACGGCATCGCGGCGGCAATGCTAATGATTTTCTCGCTGGCGATTTTTCCTGAGATTTATCAGGATCGATCGAATCGCTGGCGCAATGTTCATGTCGTTCTAAACTGCGTCGCGGTGCTGCTGTTTATCGGTCAAGGTTTTACGGGAACCCGCGACCTGCTAGAGATTCCTGTAAGCTGGCAACAACCCTACATCGAGCAGCTTTATATCAACAACTGCCAGACCCAGCCTTGTACAGTTCAGCCCAGGCAATAGCGATCCTCAATCGGGGAACGGCTTCGCCTTCGGCTATCACCAATTTATCCATCGGAAAACCAGACCCCTGGATTCGGCGCTCGATACAGTCGATCAGGGCAAGATTAGGCTAGAATTATGACGGCTTCTTTACAGAAGTTGATGAATCTCTGACCCCGCTGAGAAGCCGTTACATTTATTTTTGACTCGCTTAATCTCTCACACTGGACTTTTTATGACGCTTCCCATTCGTAATGTTGCCATTATTGCCCACGTTGACCATGGCAAAACGACGCTCGTTGATGCTTTGCTGAAGCAGTCCGGCACATTCCGCGAAGGGGAAGAAGTTCCAGACTGTGTGATGGACTCCAATACCCTGGAGCGCGAGCGTGGCATTACCATTCTGTCTAAAAATACGGCAGTTCACTACGGCGATACCCTGATTAACATCGTAGACACTCCTGGTCACGCGGACTTTGGCGGCGAGGTTGAGCGAGTGCTGGGCATGGTAGACGGCTGTATTCTGATTGTCGATGCCAATGAAGGTCCGATGCCCCAGACGCGCTTTGTGCTAAAAAAGGCTCTGGAGAAAGGACTGCGCCCGATCGTCGTCGTCAACAAAATCGATCGTCCGCAGGCAAATCCTTTTGGAGCGATCGATAAAGTGCTGGATCTGTTCCTGGAATTAGGCGCAGACGATGATCAGTGCGAATTTCCTTATCTGTTTGCGTCAGGACTGGCAGGCTTCGCCAAAGATCAGATCGAAGATGAATCAGTAGACATGAAGCCGCTGTTTGAAGCCATTCTGCGCCACGTTCCGCCGCCAGTTGGCGACCCGGAAAAGCCGCTTCAGCTTCAGGTGACGACGCTCGACTATTCCGATTACTTAGGACGAATCGTGATCGGGCGTATTCACAACGGCACGATCAGAATGGGTCAGCCTGCTGCGCTGATTAAAGAGGATGGGTCGATCGTCAAAGGCAAAATTACAAAGCTGCTTGGCTTTGAAGGGCTGAAGCGGATCGAGATGGAAACGTCTTCCGCCGGAAACATCGTCGCCGTATCTGGCTTTGCCGATGCCAACATTGGCGAAACGATTACCTGCCCGAATGAACCGCAAGCACTTCCGCTGATCAAGGTTGATGAACCCACGCTGCAAATGACCTTCTCGGTCAACGACTCGCCTTTTGCCGGACAGGAAGGCAAGTTTGTCACCTCACGTCAGGTGCGCGATCGTCTGATGCGCGAACTGGAAACTAACGTGGCACTCCGCGTCGAAGAAACCGATTCGCCCGATCGCTTTGCGGTAGCCGGACGGGGTGAACTTCACCTGGGCATTCTAATCGAAACGATGCGTCGGGAAGGCTACGAGTTTCAGGTATCGCAGCCGCAGGTCATCTACCGCGAAGTCAGCGGTCAACCCTGTGAGCCTTATGAATTGCTGGTGCTGGATGTTCCCGACGATGCGGTTGGCGGCTGTATGGAGCGGCTCGGTCAGCGCAAGGGCGAAATGCAAGATATGCAGGTCGGCGGCAACGGTCGAACTCAGCTTGAGTTTGTGATTCCGGCACGGGGTCTGATTGGCTTCCGGGGCGATTTTATGCGCCTGACCCGTGGCGACGGCATCATGAACCACAGCTTCCTCGACTATCGCCCACTTGTTGGCGAACTAGATATGCGCCGCAACGGTGTCCTGATTTCCTTCGAGGAAGGTACAGCCACTTTTTACGCAATGAAAAACGCTGAAGATCGGGGAGTCTTTTTCATTACGCCCGGCACAAAGGTCTACAAAGGCATGATTGTGGGCGAACACAACCGTCCGCAAGACCTGGAACTGAACGTCTGCAAGGCAAAGCAGCTCACTAACCACCGGGCAGCCAGCGGCGATGAACTCGTCCAGCTGCAAGCTCCGGTAGACATGAGCCTGGAACGGGCACTGGAATACATTGGTCCCGATGAGCTGCTAGAAGTCACTCCGACTTCGATTCGTCTGCGGAAAATGAGCAAAAAGCTGGCGAAGCGATAAGTTAACTTCGATTGTTAGTTAATTGAATTAAATTCTTAAGGTGGGCAGTTTGTCCGCCTTTTTTTGTGCTGTTTCTTATCCGTAAGCGGGGCGAGGGGGAGCAGTTCGGGTCATAATGGTGACCTTTCAAACATCCTCTAAGACTAATCAGATAAGACTAATTCAATAAGTTTCCTCATCGCAGTCAGGAAATACAAAAGGCGATCGAATTAACAAAAGCAACTGCCATAAACCCTAACTTTGTAAGGAAATTGGCAGTCGCTTTAGTACAGTATTCTATTAACGCAGCAAACTAATGCAGCAAACGGTGAAATGTCCGTTTTAGTGGCGGTTTCCAAGCCATTTAGCGGCAACTGCGCCCAGGGCTGCACCCACCATCGGATTGCTGATAAATTTCAAGATTGCTGGCTGGTCTGCCAACACTTCCTGGAAGATATCCGGGTGATAGTGATAGGCAAAGGAAGCCAGTTTGCTCACATCATCTGCCGTCATGCGTCCAGGGGTGTGGGTTGATAAGCCGAGCTGCTTTTCTAGATCGTGATCACTCAAACCGCGCTTCTTAAATTGATGAAAAAACTCCCGCGCGACATCATCCCGCTCGTGAGAATGAATTTGAGCCACGGCTTTCTGCAATTCCGGCTCCATCTGGTTAGTAGGAATTCGGTCGGGGTGGAACGATCGTCCAAAGATGGCACGTCTTTCTTCACGGGTCGAGCGACGGGCAAAATCGTCGAAGTTTTCGTATTCCTTGCCGCTGCTGACATCATCAAGTTTTTCGCTGTTGCCTTTCGCCAAATCTTGCATGATCTGACGCTTATATTCATCATGACTTGCCATGAGTCGTCTCCTAAAGTATCAATTGCTTGCTGAGAATTAGCTCCCCAGCATAGCTATGGGTTTGTGCGAGTGCTTTTACCGAATGAGTGCGCAATCATGCCAATTGGTATCGCGTGAATGGCATTAACCGCTTTAACCCTGATAGTTCACCTGCTGCGTTTTGCTGTCGTATTTTGCAGTCAAGATAAGCTGCTTATCGGGTGCATAAACCAGAACGGTTAGATCATGGTTAGGCGCACTGCGGCGAAATCCCTGTGCCAGCGATCGAGCGAGCGGCTTCACATCATCCGGTCGAACTTCCTTTGAAATCACAACGCCAAGCTTATCGTTGTCACGCACATAAGCATCTTTGATTAAGCCGTGGCTAGTTTGAATTACCCAGTCTGCATACTGGTCGCCCTGAGTTGTATCACCCCGCGACAGATTATCGAACTGACCAACTCTGTTGAGACTGTGATCGGGTGCCGTGCTAGCTTCTGGAGTTGCCGTACTGCAAGCAACGGATGTCATTAAAACAAAAATTGCCATGAATGCCACAAGAATGCGGCGAATTTGATGCCATTGATTCATTTTTTGTTCCTCAATTTTTATTCCTCTGCAATGTATCAAAATGTTTCAAAAAATGAGCGCGCTCGTTTTTATTGCGTTACCGTTTCATGTTCTATTCACGCTCGCTTTGTTGCGAATCACATCATCCTTGGGATAGGCAGAAGATTAATCTAGCCCTTCTGATAGAGCCACTAAAAGATATTCTTTTAATCAAACAATTCAATCAATTACTTTGCCTTCAAATAAGATTGCAGTTGTGCAATCGTTTCATATTCACGCTGAAAGCAGTCTAATAATCGCTGATAAACCGGAAAGAGCTTCTGATATTGAGCAGTGTGGGCAGCAATCGGCTGGTGTCGCAATGTTTCGCCGATCATGGCTGTGCTAAGGGTGAGCGAATCAATGAAACCCAACGCATAAAGCCCTACAATTGCCGCTCCTAAACAAGAACTTTCGTGCTGTGCCGGAATGGTAATTTCCCGATCGAAAATGTCTGCCATCATTTGCCGCCAGAGAGCCGATCGTGCAAAGCCACCTGTTGCCTGAATGCGTTTCGCCGTACCTGCAAAATCTTCGAGTGCCTGAAGCACAATGAGCAAATTGAACAGCACCCCCTCTAGTACCGCACGGGTAATATGCGCCCGCGTGTGATTCAGGGTTAGCCCAAAGAAAGACCCGCGTGCATTTGCATTCCATAGCGGCGATCGTTCCCCCAGCAAATAGGGATGAAATAGCAGCCCATCCGCGCCCGGGGAAACGGCTTCTGCCTGCTGCATTATCAGGTGATAGGGGTCTTGTCCCCTTTGCGTTGCCAGCGCAACCTCGGCATCGGCAAACTGATCGCGCACCCATCGCAGGGCAATTCCACCATTATTGACTGCGCCGCCAATAACCCAGTGCTGCTTGGTCAGTGGATAGCAAAATAGCCGCTCCTGCGGGTCCGTCACCGGACGATCGATCACTGCCCGAATTGCCCCACTCGTCCCGATCGTCGTTGCAAATACACCCGGCTCGATCGCCCCCACGCCCAGATTAGATAACACCCCATCACTGGCTCCCATCACGATCGGGGTTTCTGGCGCAATGCCCATGATTGCCGCAAAGTCAGTTTGGATTGGCTTTAGCAAATAGGTGGTCGGAACCAGTTCGGAAAGCTGGGCAGGCCGAACTCCAGCGATGTCTAATGCTTCACTATCCCACTCCAGACGATTTAGATTCAGCAGTCCGGTTGCAGACGCGATCGAGTAATCCACGACATAGCGGCGCGTCAGCCGAAAAAAGACGTATTCCTTGATAGAAATAAACCGTGCTGCCTGCTGAAACAAATCGAGCTGGTCTTGCCGCAGCCACAGCAGCTTCACCAGGGGAGACATGGGGTGAATGGGCGTCCCGGTTCGTAGATAGATTTCGTGTCCCTGACCCGATTGCTTTAAAGACTGTGCCCAGGCTGCGCTGCGGTTATCCGCCCAGGTAATGCTGCGGGTCAAAGGGCGATCGTCCTTATCCATCAGAATCAGACTGTGCATCGCTGAACTGAACGATAAACCAACAATTTCGCCTGGCTTTGCCCCGATCGCTTGAACAACTTGCTGAATCGTTTTCAGCACCGCCAGAAAAATCTCGTTTGGGTCTTGCTCTGCAGTTGCCGGAGTTGGTGAATAAAGCGGATACTCAATCAATGCCTGCTGCACTGCCTCACCCGCCAGCGTAAACAGGACTGCCTTGGTGCTAGTGGTTCCAATATCAACGCCGATAAGGTAGCGATCGGTTGTCATAACTGTTTTGCAAACGGAACTGAGCAAACGGAATTGAGCAAACGAAATCTATAGGAAGAAGCTTTTCAGGAGCGCAACGTTTCTTTTTCACTCATGCCCTCTCAACTGAATAAAAGCCCGTTTTGAAGCGCAACAAGTTGACCCTGAACTGAAAGAATCTCAAGGGCAAGGTCCAGGAAACATTGGAGATAATTAAAGCTGCTCAAATGTTGTTCTGAATGTTGCCCTGCAAGATTGAGCGCAAACCTAGAACAGCTTTTTCGACAACCAGCCTGAAACGACAAAATTCAAAACCTGAAGCAATTTCAGCCACGATTGGCTTTATCGTTTACCAAAAGCGCAATTTTATTGTAGTTATATTAACTGGCTAAGATTTAAACGTGAATCAGCCTATAGTTACAGGAGAAACACGGCAGTAGGAGAGGTTTTTGAAGCGCGCAACTCATCCTCAAGCAGGACTGAAAGCCAAATAAAAAGCAGCCCGTGAGGACTGCCTATCTGTACGCAAATGCCTTTCAGGTTTTGTTCTCCAGTGGTTTTATAATACCGGTTTACCTTCTTCAGCTTCCTCTACCTTTGGGTAGAGAGGGGTATTACGGATTGCGGTTGAGCCACTTAGCCTGCATGAGAACGATCGCCCCTTTGTAGGATGAACAATTCTTAGCCTTGAGTATCATCTCAGCCTTGAGCATCAGAAGTCCTTGCGGCATTATTAAGACGATCGCTCACCCGCCGCAGCACTCCGTTAATAAACCGATGTCCCTCGTCGCCGCTATATCGCTTCGCTAGCTCAACCGCTTCATTGATTGCTACCTGTGGAGCCAGCCCCAGCACCCACATTTCCGTCACCGCAATGCGTAAAATATCTTGATCAACTCGCGCTAAACGATTAAGCTGCCAATCTACCATTGACTCACCAAGCAGGTGATCGACCTTCGAGCGGTTTGTCTGCACCTGAGTCAACAGTTCCATCGCATAGGCACGGACTTCTTTCTGATTTACAAGCTGAATAAATTCAGGCATCTCTAGGGATGCTCCAATTCGATTGATCGCCTTTTGGGTTAGCTCGATCGCTTCCGTCACCATTGCTTTTGCACTGTTGAGGTCAATCGCTCTGGTTTCGCTGGTTAGCAGTCGATCGCTCCCGCGACTGAGTTCTGCCGCAGCCGTTTCCAGCGTGTCTTGTACCTCAGTCGTCAAAGTTCGGATCGCCGCCAAAACAATATCTTGAAGCTGCTGGGTCTGAAGCTGCTGCGGCTTACTGGGAAGCTGACCAACGCTGAGCAGGGCGAGTTCACGGGCAATTCTGCGAGCTTGCATATTGATTGACAAGGTTCTGATCGAGCTTTGTCATTGTAGCAAGAGGTGAAGGGATGAGGAGGTGCGGGGGGATTTGAGTCAGACGAGAGGCTACCTTTGAAACGGGATCCGAATCCTGACGAGCCGATAAATCCCTGCCTCTGCGATCGCCTCATACTGTCTCGGTCGCAGCTCTGCTTCGCGGATTTTCACATCTCGTCCCAGCAGCAAAATACTGGGCGGTATTGGATTCGCAGTGCTGAGATCGCGCAGATCTTTAATCACATCGTCCGGGTCAGGGATGAATTCAATTTGACGATCGGTATAAAACACAATCGATGGTTTACCAAAGCCAATCATCACGATCGGTTCATTCGGCTGCTGCACCTGCACGATCTTCTGGGAAAGCTGTCGTAAAGGAAGCTGTCGTTCTGCATCCATCAAAGCAGCAGCGGGCATCAGGGTTAGCAGCACAAAGGCAACAAAACCGACCAGATTCACCGCCCAGAGCCATCGTCCCTGACGACGCAGCAGAAAAATCAATCCAACGATCGCCACAATCGCCCACGCAACGCCACCCCAAACTTCAATTCCTGCCTGACGAAGCGCATTTGGCAAGTTCGGCAGTTCCGGGTCGTCTCCTAGCCAGTTTGGGCTGTAATACACTGCCCATGCCAAACCAAACAGCACTGCCACATTCACGGCATGACTGACCCAGGCAAATCGATTGCTCCTTGGGTTAAGGCTTGGGCGGCTCATCTGGTCACTCCAGAACAGCGCAACCAAAATCGCACTTGCAGGCAATAGCGGAATCGTATAGCTGGGGAGTTTGGTGACGGCGATCGTAAAAAACACAAACACGATCGTAAACCAGATCAGCGCAAAGATTCCGAGGTGACTAGAGCGGGGCTGCTGCTGCCAGGAATGCCGCTTCCAAAATCGCAGTTGGGCAAAGGCGGCAGGTAAATGAATCGACCAGGGCGCAAAGGCAGCAGCCACAACCAGAAAGTAAAAATACCAGGGAGCCGAGTGACGGTTCACCACCTGGGTAAATCGCTCGATGTTGTGATAGCCGAAAAAAGACTCAATAAACGCATCGCCGTTCGCCAGCGTCACCAAAATGTACCAGGGCACAGTAATCGCCGCAAAAATCAACGCGCCCTGAATCAGCTTCAGTTCTCGCAGCACAGTCCACAGGTTTCCCATATAGAGGAGAAACGCCAGCACAATCATGCCGGGAAGCACGATGCCGACTGGTCCTTTTGTGAGCACTGCCAGCGCGCTCAAAACATAGGCAGCAATGTACCAGCGATGTTGCGTCTTCGCGCGATCGGGCTGAGCATAGCCGCAAAAAAACGCCAGCAGCGAACCGCCAACACAGCCGTTGAGCAGCATATCGGATACGCCCGTCCTGCCCCAAACGATCGTCTGCGGATTCAAAACCATTGCAGCAGACCCGACCAGGGCAGCAATCCAGAGCTGACGGTCAATTTGCGGAGGAATGGGCTTTTCTGCCACTTGAGCCTCACTGGCTTCGATCGCCCTTGCCGGACGCGCAAACCCAAACCGACGCAGCGTATAAAACCCGATCGCTGCCAAAAAAGTGCCTGCCAGCGCAGAAGGAAAACGGGCTGACCATTCATTCACGCCCACCGTCTGGTAGGCAACCGCCATGATCCAGTAAACGAGCGGCGGCTTGTCAAATCGCGTGGTTCCATTGAAGTAAGGCGTAATCCAATCGCCCGTAATCTTCATCTGCCGTGCTGCCTCCGCAAAAAGCGGTTCGGTTTCATCCACCAAGCCGATGCTGCCCAGATGCAGCCAAAATGCAATCCCAGTTGCTAAACCAATCCATACAATGGCAAATATCCAGGCGTGATTGGTTTGAAACTGCCACTGCGAGGTGGCTTTGGATAGATCTACCTTTCTCATGGTCTCACTGGCACAGATGGAGTCGATCGCGATCGGGTTCAGACCTTACTTTATCGAAGTCTGGTCATTTTCCGTAGCACGGTGGAGTGATTCTCCTGAGTACTGTCGGATTAAGAACTTCAGGAGTTCCCTGGCTGCAATTGCGGTAAATGGCTCCAGCAAATTATCAGAATTCCTGCTAAAAAAAAGCTGCGAATAGACAGTCTCCTGCATTACAAAGCCTGCATACCTCTTGTCTATCAGTAGAGTGAATTTAGTAAAGCGAATTCAGTAAAGCGAATTCAGTAAAGCGAATACAAAGTAAAACGCTGTAGGAAGGTGCTGATGAGCAGAATTAAGAATATTATTTTGGTTCACGGTTTTTGGGTTAATGGCTCTTGCTACAGCAAAATTACTCCACCGCTACTAGCGGAAGGCTACGAAGTGATTGCCGTGCAAAACCCACTCACCTCTTTGGCTGATGACGTTGCGGCAACGAAACGTGCTTTGGCTCGCGTCGAAGGAAATTGCCTTCTCGTGGGGCATTCGTGGGGAGGGTTCGTCATTACCGAAGCTGGTAACGATGAGAAAGTTGCTGGCTTGGTGTATATAGCGGCGGTTGCTCCCGATCGCGACGAATCGATGATTGATCTGCTGACTCAATACACTGCCCCTCCCGTGCTGCAATATGTTGAGGAGCAAGATGGGTTTCTTTGGCTGTCCAAAGAAGGAATGCAAAAGTCCTTTGCAGGCGACCTTCCGGCTGAAGAAGCTGCCTTGCTTTACGCGACTCAAACTGCGGCACCTGCATCGCTGTCGCAAACAAAAGCAACTTCACAACCTGCATGGAAAAATAAGCCAAGTTGGTATATTGTTGCAAACTCCGACCAGTCCGTTTCGCCCCATTATCAGCACGATGCCGCAAAACGAATTGGAGCAACCACTACCGTGCTGGAATCCAGCCACGTTCCAATGCTTTCGCAGCCAGGAGAAGTTTTAGCAGTGATCAAAGACGCGACGGCGATGAGCCACTTATAAACCCACTGCTTAAAGAACATGCGAATGGCTCTCGTCTGGATCATCGGCGGCACTCAAGAAAGCGCAGCGTTAGTCCGAGCGCTTGTTGCTTCGGGCATTGCTTGCATTGTTACAGTCACCACAGAATCCGCCCGATCGCTTTACCCCAGTGATCCCTCAGTTCAAATTTGGGTAGGACGATTGCAACCTGAAAGCCTGCTGCGTTTCCTTCAAAACCACTCAGTTCTCTGTATCGTGGATGTCTCCCATCCCTTTGCCGTAGCAGTTTCTCAGATGGCGATCGACGCTTCGATCAAATATCAGTTGCCCTACCTGCGCTATGAGCGGCAATCGGTTGCATCGGATGGAATTCACTTCAGCAGTTTTAACGCATTGTTTGCCAGCGATCGATTAGCCGGAGAACGGGTGCTGCTCACGATCGGCTATCGCCCCCTGATGCTCTTTCAACCCTGGCAAACGCGATCGACCCTCTTCGCCCGAATTTTGCCTTCCCAAGTTGCACTAGAAACTGCCTTAAACGCCGGATTCACCCCCGATCGTCTGATTGCCCTGCGCCCTCCAATTTCGATCGATCTGGAACGCGCCCTCTGGCAACAGTGGCAAATCTCCCTTGTCGTCACAAAGGCATCAGGTTCCGCCGGAGGGGAAGACACCAAACAGCAAGTTGCAAATAAATTGGGGATTTCTTTAATCGTGATCGATCGTCCCCCAATTCAATATCCCCAACAAACGCAGGAGATCAAAGCTGCGATCGAATTCTGTCAGCGTTGCCTTTCCTGACCCACAACCTTCGCAATTAGCGATCGGCAAGCATTCCTTTCGCAGACTCCCCATTCCAAAAAACTCAAAGTCCCCCGTTGATGGGGGATTTAGGGGGTTGGATCCCGCAACTGGCCCCGTTTTCTGCGTTTAAGAAGCTGTCGAATTTGATTCCAGCTCGATCGCTTGATTGTTATACAGGCTCATCGCCTTCGGCACTCCCTCTTTCAGACTCAGCTCGATCGCCTTCACCACCAGATCCAGCGCTTCATTCATCACTCGACTTTCTGCCACTGAAAATCGTCCCAGCACATGATTCACCACCTGGGTATCTGGATTCGCGTTCTTTCCTTTTGGACTGCCAATTCCAATTCGCATTCGCGGGAAATTCTGACTATTCAGATGCGAAATGGCTGACTTCATGCCGTTGTGTCCGCCCGCTGAACCAGACTGCCGCAGCCGCAAACGACCGATCGGCAAATCCATTTCGTCATAAATCACCAGAATTGCTTCTGGCGGAATTTTGTACCAGTCTGCAACAGCTCGAATTGACTGCCCGGACAGATTCATATAAGTCAAAGGCTTCAGTAGCCGAATCTTTTCCCGATGGCTGCCCTGCCCGTCACCGAAAATGCCCTGAAACTTACGATTTTCACCTAGCGGAATTTTCCAGGCTTGAGCGAGCCGATCGATCGCCTCAAAGCCAATATTGTGACGGGTTTGATCGTATTTTGTACCCGGATTGCCCAGCCCTACAATAAGCTGTGGCTTCACCTCCAAGGAAGAAGTCGCGGATGCCATAATTTATGAGTTGAATTTAGCCTTGCTGAGAGCTTGCCGCTTCAGGGGCAGTTTCAGAATGAGCCGCTTCCGGTGAATCTGCGATTGTCGCATCAACGATTTTAGTTTCTTCAGCAGGTGTAAGAGCCTTAGGAGCCGGAGTTTCAAGGGTTGCCTTAATCGGCTCATTCACTGATTTCTCAATTCGCTCTGCTTCTCGCTTAAATTCATTCTCAAATTCTTTCGAGGCTTCCTGGAAACCACGTAGTGCTTTACCCAGGCTTCGACCGATTTCAGGCAACTTCTTGGGACCAAAAATCAGCAGTGCCAGCACCAGAATCAGGGTCATTTCGGGTAAGCCAATGCCGAAGAAATTCATGCTTCTTCCTCTCTAAGCGATCGAACGTCTCACAAGATCTAGTGTAGTTTCCTGGTAGACAATTCACTTGTCCGATCGAGTAATTTTTCTATGCAAAAATCCCCAGACGAAGCCGGGGATCAATTTGAAATAAATAATTGAATTAGCGATTGAATTAGCTTCCGAGGCTTGACCAGTCCACGTTCACGCCTTCTAGAATGAGCGAGGAGTTGTAAATCTGAAGAATAATCAACAGGAACACAAAGAACAGTCCCATAAAGACTGCCATCAGAGGCGTAGTTCCCCAACCGGGGGCAACTTTACCGTATTCAGAGTTAAGGGGCTTAAGAACATCTCCCAACCGAGTCCGCTGTGCCATGTGTTACCCTTTCTAAGCGTTCTAAGATTTTAACGATCCGTAATATTATAAGGATAATACTATTGATGAATTTCTCAAATATGGAACCCGCAACAGTTCTTAGCATTACGATCGCCGTCTTCCTGGTGGCAATCACTGGGATCTCAGTCTACACTTCGTTTGGACCACCTTCAAGAGAATTGGAAGATCCTTTTGAAGACCACGAAGACTAGAAGCAGAGCCACTGCTAAAGCAAAGCTCCTGTTGTCTGCTCCCGTCTCTCACAGTGGATGTCTCGTGGTTTGTACCTGGCATCACTTACTTTCGCTGAGTCAACTTCTCAGCTTTTCTCATGCCCTGCTTCACAGGGTTTTTCTATTGCAGAAGATTACTTTTATGAGAAACTGCATAAAAGCATCAGGCAACTGAGACTCCTTCCAGTGCTTCTGCTTCTGTATTGAGAATCTGAAATACAGAATCCATCATTGTCACTTCAAAGACTAACTTCGCCTCTGGATGCACATCACATAGGCGAAAGCTACCTTTCCCCTGGTCTGCATCTCGCATTCCCGCAACAAGAACTGCTAAGCCGGAACTGTCAATAAAACTGACCTGGCTTAGATTAATCACCACATTTGGACTGACTTTGGCAATACAGTCCTGGAGTTTAGAGCGGAACTGTGATGCAGTTGTGATGTCCAATCGCCCAGTTGGTGTGAGGACAAGAATCGGTTTACCAGACTTTGTTTGATAAAGAGTTTGCTTCACTGCAATTGCCATCTTAGGTAAGGGAGCGGAATGAGTCTCCTTCGCTTTGCTGCCTTTTAACCTGCTGCGTGTGATTTAAGCGAACGATGAGAAACGATTAGCGATCGATAACCGTCTTGCAGCTTTTCTTTGAAAGTGCGGCAGGCTTACTTCTTAGCTTTCCCGCTCAACGATAGATCAGAGACATCAAACATCAAAATGTTTTGGATTGATGCTCAGACGGACGAAAGCAGCCTAAAAAACAACCTATGCCAACTGCGATCGTTGAAACATAGGCTGCTCAGATTTATCAAGATATTCGGTGCCGAAATAATGCTGTGCTATGCAGCCGTAATATAGTCCTGCAACGGCTTCCAGATAAAGCTGCGACCGCCCCCCATCTCCACAACAACTTTCACCTTTGGTTCGATCGTTGGCAGCGTGGTCAAAAACTGTAGCTCTTGCTGAGACAGCACAAAGCCCTCAAGCAGCCAAATCACTAAACCTTTCGAGTTCGCTGGAAGTGCCTCTAGCTGAGACTGAATGGCAGGCGGCAAATAATATACATAGCCCACTGCTCCTTCACGACCGGTATTCTTCTTACCCAAGTGGGGAGGACGCACGCCATGAGTCCGCAGCAGATAGGCAGGCAAGTCGCCCAGTCCTCTCGCGGTAATGTGCATCATGCCATAGCCCGTAGCTCGCAGCCGCCGCTGATACCGTCCTTCGTGTCCGCCCTCTAGAGGCACAGACACCCCTACCGATCCAGAGGTCTCTAGCCCGTGAATAAAATCCTTGCCAGTCGTAATTAATGCCATAAATCCTGCTTGACCTTATAAATAATAGGCAGAATGGCTATCCCATCATGAACCGCTCGCCGCATCAACCGACAAATGCCATGAATTAGCATTCCGGGCAATCATTGCGGACTTACAACCCTAGATTATAAGGGTCACCCGATCGTCGAGCAAGCGCATCTACATTCAGGACGGCGATCCAGCCTCCTGCATTCCTAATTAACCTAATAAGCAGCACCAATGAATTAGATAATTAGACCGTAGTACTGTCTCTAGCCGATTCTGTAAGCTCTTCTGTACCTAGCTGAATGACACCAATCAAGCTTTGAGTCTAGGGATCAAGACCAGTTGGAGAATTCACGTTGAGGAGGGAGGGTTTAACCCTAGCGTTTCTTGTTGAATTGAACTCAACAATGACTGCACCAAAGGCCAGCGATCGCCAAGGGGCAACTGCAATGCCTGGTTTTGTAATTCCTGCAATGTTATCTTTCAATTTATTTTAGAGTGCTGCTGACATTTCCAGCCTTAATGCGTCTCCTGCGATCGCCCTACTTCGTCCCGTCCTACCCTATAGACAAATCCGAAATCATTCGCTATGATAAGTAGCTGTTGCCAAAATTGGACAGCAAATTTTTCTCTGGTATTGAGTGTGGGGAAACGCCTGTCGTTTGATTGAGTCCCAGCCACATTTCAGAGGGCTGAGTTGATTCGTTGGAAATCTAGCGTTGCTGGAAGGCACTTCCTGAGCGAAGTTCATCTACCCGTCACCTGCCGGAATTTGCTGAAAGGTCTGGTTTGAGGATACTTAGCGAACATTGTTCACTAAAGTCCTAAGCCAATTTGGGCTGACTGCGTCAGGTTAATCAGGAGATTGGTTAGCTTCTTGCGCGTTCAATCCTATAAGTGAAACAGCATTCACAGAATAACTGTGTGGTTCTCTTGAGCCTTGGCTGAAGGGAGCCTGCATAGTCTGTGTTTATTTGGAGCCAAATGGACTGTTGAGGCGATCGCAGTTCTGCTCCTTATGCAAACCGCGAGAAAGGGGGATTCGTCACAGTGTCTGTTGGCATTCTCGGCACAAAAGTAGGCATGACTCAGATTTTCGATGAGGCGGGCGTTGCGATTCCTGTCACCGTCGTTCAGGCGGGTCCATGCACCGTTACACAGGTTAAAACCAAGCAAACCGATGGCTACACTGCTATTCAGGTGGGCTATGGCGCAATTAAAGAAAAGGCAATTAATAAGCCTGAGATGGGTCACTTAGCGAAAGCGGGTGCAGGTCCGCTGCGTCATTTGCACGAGTATCGTCTGGCAGACCCCAGCGAGTTCGAGCTAGGACAGCAGTTGACCGTCGATCGTTTTGAAGCGGGTCAAACCGTGGATGTGGTCGGAACCAGTATTGGTCGTGGCTTTGCAGGCTACCAGAAGCGGCACAACTTCAAGCGGGGTCCGATGGCGCACGGTTCTAAGAACCACCGTCTGCCCGGTTCCACGGGTGCAGGTACAACCCCCGGACGGGTCTTCCCCGGTAAGCGGATGGCAGGTCAGTTGGGTGATGCCCGCGTCACGATCCGTAAGTTGACTGTGGTTCGAGTCGATGCAGAGCGCAACCTGATCCTGATCAAAGGTGCGCTGCCGGGTAAGCCAGGTGCGCTGGTGAATATCGTGCCTGCAAAGTTAGTCGGACGAGCGAAGTAAAACGATCGCCCCCAGGACGCTAATTCCACAGCAAATTCCTGGCGGCAGTGCCCAAGAGAGAGTAGAGACGACCTATGGTTGACTGTGTAGTAAAAGACTGGCAGGGTGCGGAAGTGGGTCAAGCTTCCCTGGAACTGCGAGTTGCTAAAGAAACAAGTGCTGCTCACGTAGTGCATCGGGCACTGGTGCGGCAGATGAACAACGCTAGACAGGGAACGGCTTCTGCAAAAACCCGCGCAGAGGTCAGCGGCGGCGGTCGTAAGCCCTGGAGGCAAAAGGGAACGGGTCGGGCAAGAGCCGGTTCTAACCGTTCACCCCTCTGGCGGGGCGGTGGCGTGATCTTTGGACCGAAGCCACGCGACTACTCGACCAAAATGAACCGCAAAGAGCGTCGTTTGGCACTCAGAACGGCTCTGGTCGGTCGGAACCAAGACCTGGTTGTGGTGGCTGATTTTGTAGATCAACTGCCGCGTCCCAAAACGAAGGAGCTGGTTCAGGCTCTCACGCGCTGGGGAGTTGAGGCAGATTCTAAGGTGCTGATCATCACCGCCGATCGCGAAGACAACGTTTATTTGTCTGCTCGCAATATCGATCGCCTCCGGCTGATAACGGCAAGCAACCTCAACGTATTTGACATTTTGAACGCAGACAAGATTGTAATTACCCAGTCTGCGATCGCCAAGATTCAGGAGGTTTACGGTGAAGATTGATTCTCGCGCTCTTCCAGATTTGATCCGCCGTCCCTTAATTACGGAGAAGGCGACTCTGCTGCTGGAACAGAACAAGTATGTGTTCGAGGTTTCCCCTAAAGCTGATAAATATCAGATCAAAGCGGCGATCGAAGAACTGTTTGATGTCAAGGTCATAAAGGTCAATACGCAAGTCCCTCCCTATAAAGCGCGTCGTGTCGGACGGTTCCAGGGCAATCGCCCTCACTACAAGAAGGCGATCGTGACTCTGGCAGAGGGTGACTCGATTACGCTCTTCCCCGAAGTCTAGCCTCTGAGGATTTTAAATTATGGGTATTCGTAGCTATCGACCTTATACACCCGGAACCCGTCAGCGGGTAGTCGTTGATTTCGCTGAAATCACGAAGTCTGAACCGGAAAAATCGCTAACGACATCCGTCCATCGGAAAAAGGGACGCAATAACCGGGGCGTAATCACTACTCGTCACCGGGGCGGTGGACATAAAAAGCTCTACCGCATCATCGATTTTTACCGCAACAAGCACAATATTCCTGCGAAGGTCGCGGCGATCGAGTATGACCCCAACCGGAACGCTCGAATTGCGCTGTTGTACTACCAGGACGGTGAGAAGCGGTACATCCTGCATCCGGCCAATCTGGCAGTGGGCGCAACGGTAATTTCGGGTCCTGAGGCTCCGTTTGAAATCGGCAACGCGCTGCCGTTGGGCAATATGCCGCTGGGTACGACAGTTCACAACGTTGAACTGGTTCCCGGTAAGGGCGGTCAGGTTGTGCGGGCAGCAGGCACTGGCGCACAGGTCGTTGCAAAGGAAGGCAACTATGTCACCCTGCGTCTGCCTTCGACAGAAGTTCGCCTAATTCGCCGCGAGTGCTATGCCACGATCGGTCAGGTGGGTAACGCGGAAGCCAGAAACGTGAGCCTGGGTAAAGCGGGTCGCACTCGCTGGAAAGGACGCAGACCGGAAGTGCGAGGCAGCGTGATGAACCCGGTAGATCACCCGCACGGTGGTGGTGAAGGACGTGCGCCGATTGGTCGTCCCGGTCCGGTTACGCCTTGGGGTAAGCCTGCTCTGGGCGCGAAGACTCGCAAGAAGAAGAAGCTGAGCAATTCATTGATTGTCCGCCGTCGTCGTCGTACCTCGAAGCGGGGTCGTGGCGGACGGGAGGCATAATTCGCATCTGCGTTCGGTCAACCTCTTGTCTAAGAACAGCCCGAACGCAGTATGTATAACTCTTTTTGTTCCGTCTAACGTTCATCACAAGGTTAACTGGTAGCCATGTCTCGCTCGCTTAAAAAAGGTCCGTTTGTTGCTGACCACCTGCTTAAAAAAGTTGAAAACTTGAACGCCAAGGGCGACAAGCAGGTGATCAAAACCTGGTCGAGAGCTTCGACGATTCTGCCTCAAATGATTGGACACACGATCGCCGTACACAACGGACGACAGCACGTTCCGGTCTATGTGACAGAGCAAATGGTCGGTCATAAGCTCGGAGAATTCGCGCCGACTCGCACCTTCCGGGGTCACGCGAAAAGCGATAAGAAAGCCCGTCGATAAAAAAAATAGCCGCTCTAGTCGGTCTTAGTTCAATAGAAACTTATCGCTAGAAGCTAGGAGAAAACGATGCCAACCATTAGTTCTGATGAAGTAAAAGCTGTCGCCCGCTATATCCGGATGTCGCCCCATAAGGTGCGTCGTGTGCTGGATCAAATTCGGGGACGCTCCTACCGGGAAGCCCTGATTGTCCTGGAATTTATGCCTTATCGCGCCTGCGACCCAGTGCTAAAAGTGCTTCGCTCTGCGGTTGCGAACGCTGAACATAACGTTGGGTATACCCCTACTGACCTCGTAATCACTCAGGCATTTGCGGATCAGGGACCTGTACTGAAGCGATTCCGTCCCCGTGCTCAAGGGCGTGCCTATCAAATCCGCAAGCCGACCTGCCATATTACGATCGCCGTCGCCCCAGGCGAATCTGCGGACTAGATCGAAGGCTAAGACTTGCAATTCATACTTTCTGACTATTACGAGGACAAACCGTGGGACAGAAAATTCATCCAGTCGGCTTTCGTCTCGGCATTACCCAGGAGCACAAGTCTCGCTGGTTTGCCGATGCGGGTCGCTATCCAAAACTGCTTCAGGAGGACTACACGATCCGCAACTTCCTGGAAAAGAACCCGATGAAGCTCAAGAGCCTTGAGAGTCCGGGCATTGCCATGATTCGAATTGAGCGCAAAGCGGATCAGATTGACCTCGAAATTCATACCTCTCGTCCGGGCGTCGTCGTCGGTCGGGGTGGACAGGGGATCGAGGAACTGCGAACCAACCTGCAAAAGGCATTGGGCGACAGCAACCGCCAGATCCGGATTAATGTGGTGGAAGTGGCGCGAGTCGATGCCGATGCTGCTCTGATTGCAGAAAACGTGGCACAGCAGCTTGAGCGTCGGGTTTCCTTCCGTCGTGTTGTGCGTCAGGCTATCCAACGGGCGCAGCGGGCTGGAATCGAGGGAATCAAGATTCAGGTGAGCGGTCGTCTGAACGGGGCAGAGATTGCGCGGACGGAATACACCCGCGAAGGCAAGGTTCCCCTTCATACGCTGCGAGCAGACATTGATTTTGCTTACAAGACGGCTCAAACCATCTACGGGATTCTGGGCATCAAGGTCTGGGTGTTCCGAGGCGAGATTATTCCTGGACAGGAAGAAGTGGCTCCGGCATCTGCTCCTGCAAACCAGCCCCGTCGTCGTCAGCCCCGTCGTCGTCAGCAGTACGAAGACCGCTCGAACGAAGGTTAAACAGAACTCCTACATCTGATCAAAGGTACTCAAGATGTTAAGTCCTAGAAGAACTAAATTCCGCAAGCAGCAGCGCGGGCGGATGAGAGGGTTAGCCACTTCAGGCAATGAAATCAACTTTGGTGATTTTGCCCTGCAAGCCCTCGAACCCACCTGGATTACCTCGCGTCAAATCGAGGCAAGCCGACGAGCCATGACCCGCTACATTCGCCGGGGTGGAAAAATCTGGATTCGGATTTTCCCGGATAAGCCTGTGACAATGCGCCCGGCAGAAACCCGAATGGGATCTGGTAAAGGAAACCCGGAATACTGGGTGGCAGTCGTGAAACCGGGTCGGATTCTGTTTGAGATTGCGGGTGTTCCTGAAGCCACTGCCCGCGAAGCGATGCGTTTGGCATCCTTTAAGCTGCCGATTAAAACGAAGTTCATCATGCGCGAAGCGGAGGAGTCGTAATCATGGCTCTGCCTAAAATCGACGAAGTAAGAGAAATGGGTGATCAGGACATTAGTGACCAGATCGCCTCGGTGAAAAAAGAGCTGTTCCAGTTGCGCTTTCAAAAGGCAACCCGTCGTCTAGAGAAGCCGCATCAGTTTAAGCATCTGCGCCATCGTTTAGCGCAGCTTATGACGGTGGAACATGAACGGAAACTTGCAGCAGCGCAATCATCCCTTGAGTCCCAGCCTGCAAGCGAGGAGAAATAAGCAATGGCGGTGAAAGAGAGAGTTGGTCTGGTCGTTAGCGACAAAATGGACAAGACCGTCGTGGTCGCGGTAGAAAACCGATCGCCCCACCCGAAGTACAAAAAAATCATGGTTCGCACCAAGCGATTCAAGGTACACGACGAAGAAAATAAGTGCAAAGTGGGCGATCGCGTTCGTATTCAGGAGACACGCCCGCTGAGCCGCACCAAACGCTGGACAGTCGTAGATATCCTCGGTGGCACGACTAGCGCGTAATTAACGGTGAACGTGATTAGTTGAACCTGTTTATTTGAGGATTAAGAGGGAGACGAACTGTGATTCAGCAAGAGACCTATCTCAATGTGGCGGACAACAGCGGCGCAAGAAAGCTGATGTGTATCCGCGTTCTCGGCGGCAACCGTCGCTACGCCAACGTAGGTGACGTGATTATTGCCGTGGTGAAAGATGCGCTGCCGAATATGGCGGTTAAAAAGTCGGACGTGGTACGGGCAGTCGTCGTACGCACCAGAAAGGGTCTGCGTCGCGATAGCGGCATGAGCATCCGGTTTGATGATAACGCCGCCGTGATCATCAACGCTGAAGGAAACCCCAGAGGAACCCGTGTGTTTGGTCCGGTTGCCCGCGAATTGCGCGATAAGAACTTCACCAAGATTATTTCGCTGGCTCCAGAGGTGCTGTGATGAAGAAAGGAACCAAGGTTCGCTACAAAATGCACGTCAAGAAAGGCGATACCGTCCAGATCATTTCTGGCAAAGAGAAAGGCAAAGTAGGTGAAATTCTGAAAGCTTTTCCCGAAACCAGCCAGGTGATCGTGCAGGGCGTTAACGTCAAGACGAAGCACATCAAACCCCAGCAAGAGGGTGAGTCGGGGCAGATTCAAACGATCGAAGCTCCGATCCACAGCTCGAACGTAATGCTGTATTCCAACAAGCAAAAAGTGGCAAGCCGCATCTGCTACACCGTCAACACGGATGGCAAAAAGGTGCGAATGCTGAAGAAGACTGGGGAAATCATCGATTAGTGTTTGATTCTTTACAAGAAATATCCCTGACCAAGACCAGGGAATTTATGGAGAGAGACCCATGGTAAACAAATTCAAGGCACGCTATCAAGACGAAGTAGTGCCTAAGCTGATGGAACAGTTCAAATACACGAACATTCATCAGGTTCCTAAATTAGTCAAAGTGACAGTGAACCGGGGTTTAGGCGAAGCATCGTCTAACGCAAAGGCACTGGAAGCATCGCTGAACGAAATCGCGAGGATTACCGGACAAAAGCCAGTTGTGACTCGCGCCACAAAAGCGATCGCAGGTTTCAAAATCCGCAAAGGAATGCCCGTCGGCATGATGGTGACGCTGCGCTCCGACCGGATGTACTCGTTCCTCGATCGCCTGATCAATCTGGCGTTACCCAGAATTCGCGATTTCCGAGGCATCAGTCCAAAAAGTTTTGACGGTCGCGGTAACTACACGCTCGGCGTGCGCGAACAGCTTATTTTTCCTGAGATTGAGTACGACAACATCGACCAGATTCGCGGGATGGACATTTCTATCACCACGACTGCGACGACCGATGAAGAGGGTCGTGCCTTACTTAAGGAACTGGGGATGCCCTTCCGGGATATCTGAGGCAATTTCATCAAGAGGAAGCTATGGCGGCTAACGATACCATTGCAGATATGCTGACGCGCATTCGGAATGCGACAATGGCGCGGCATCAAACAACAGAAGTTCCATCGACCAAAATGACGCGAAGCATTGCTGAAGTGCTGCGCTCGGAAGGATTTATTGCTGACTTTACAGAGCAGGAAGAAGGGATCAAGCGGATGCTGGTGCTTTCCCTCAAATACAAGGGCAAAAACCGTCGTCCCATTATTAACACTCTGAAGCGGGTCAGTAAGCCTGGACTGCGCGTTTACTCCAACCGGAAGGATTTACCTCGCGTGTTGGGCGGCATTGGCATTGCGATCATTTCAACGTCCAGCGGCATCATGACCGATCGCGATGCGCGTCGTCAGGGACTCGGCGGTGAAGTGCTTTGCTACATCTGGTAAGGCAGTTTTTAGATTACAACTCACTTTAATCAGGAGAAACTGTCATGTCTCGAATTGGTAAACGCCCAATCACGCTTCCGGCAAAGGTTGATGTGACGATCGACGGACAGGAAGTGAAGGTCAAAGGTCCGAAGGGCGAATTGGCTCGCGTCCTGCCTGCTGAAGTCGAAGTGACTCAGGAAGACGGCACAATTACGGTGGCACGCCGAAGCGACTCTCGCGCTGCCCGCCAGCGTCATGGACTCTCGCGCACCCTGGTTTCCAACATGGTCGAAGGGGTGTCGCAGGGATTCAGCAAGCGGCTGGAGATTCAAGGGGTAGGCTATCGTGCCCAGGTGCAGGGACGCAATCTGATCCTCAACGTGGGATACAGTCATCAGGTGCAAATTGAACCGCCCGAAGGCATTCAGCTTGCTGTAGAAAACAATACCAACGTGATTGTGTCTGGAATTAACAAAGAAGACGTGGGCAATACCGCCGCCAAAATTCGTGCGGTTCGTCCCCCGGAACCCTATAAGGGTAAAGGCATTCGCTACGCAGGTGAAGCCGTCAGACGTAAGGCTGGAAAGGCAGGTAAGAAGTAATGAAACTGACTCGCAAAGAATCAATCAAACGCCGCCATCGTCGCGTTCGTCGCAAAGTATTTGGCACTACGGAACGTCCCCGGTTGGCTGTCTTTCGATCGCATCAGCACATCTATGTCCAGGTGATCGACGATTCGCAACACCATACCCTGGTAGCAGCTTCCACGTTGGAACCCGATGTTCGATCGGAAGTTGAAACAGGTCGCAACTGTGATGCCTCGGTGAGAGTCGGACAGTTGATTGCAGAACGGGCAAAGGCACAGGGGATCGATCAGGTCGTATTCGATCGCGGCGGCAACCTCTACCACGGGCGTGTCAAAGCTCTGGCAGATGCAGCGCGGGAAGGCGGACTGAATTTCTAGGTCATGCTCTGAGTTCAATACAAGAAACTTGTTAGAAGGATAAGGATTATCATGGCGAATCGTCGCAAGAATAACCGTAACAACAAGGAAAAGGAAACCGATTGGCAGGAGCGTGTCGTTCAAATTCGCCGTGTAACCAAAGTGGTGAAGGGCGGTAAGAAACTCAGCTTCCGGGCGATCGTCGTGGTCGGAAATGAACGCGGGCAAGTCGGGGTCGGGGTCGGCAAAGCCAGTGATGTGATCGGCGCAGTGAAGAAAGGAGTCGCGGACGGCAAAAAGCACTTAGTTGAAGTGCCTTTGACCAAAGCAAACTCGATTCCTCACCCAGTTAATGGTGCAGGCGGCGGTGCAAAAGTAATGATGCGTCCGGCAGCACCTGGTACTGGGGTAATCGCGGGTGGCGCAGTTCGTACCGTACTGGAGCTGGCTGGCGTGAAGAACATTCTGGCAAAGCAGCTTGGCTCTGGCAATCCGCTCAACAATGCAAGAGCGGCAGCAAACGCGCTGTCTTCGCTTCGCACCTTCTCGGATGTGGCAGAAGAGCGGGGCGTTCCAATTGAGAATCTCTACGGTTAGTAGTTCGCCTAATCTGAAGGCGCGATCGCTTTAATGATCATCTAATGATCATCTCTTCATGATCATCTCTCGTTTATTGGCTGTATCACTATGAGACTACAAGACGCTGTTCCTCAACCTGGCTCACAAAAACGTCGTCGTCGTGTGGGTCGAGGCATCGCTGCCGGACAGGGCGCAAGCTGCGGCTTTGGGATGCGGGGTCAAAAATCTCGCTCCGGTCGCCCAACTCGTCCTGGATTTGAGGGTGGACAAATGCCCCTCTATCGCCGGATTCCGAAGCTGAAGCATTTCGAGCGAGTGAACGTGAAGCAATACACGGTCATCAACGTGGGCGATCTGGCAGAACTGAGTGCGAATTCCCAGGTGAGTCTGGCTTCGCTAATGGAGGCTGGTATCGTGACGACTGATGATGGTCCGCTCAAGATTCTGGGCAATGGTGATGTATCGGTTGCGCTAACCGTTCAGGGGGCTGCTTTCTCGGCATCGGCGCGCGAAAAAATCGAAGCGGCGGGCGGAACTTGTGAAGTGGTAGGTTAAAAGCTTCTTCAATTTGGGATGTTTGTTGCTGATCCCTTCAGTGTTGTTCTTGAGCGATCGGAACATCTACACTAGGAGAGAAGCTCTCAAATTACACTGCTCTACTGGTTTCATCAACCTTTTAATCAGCAGTACAGCGTACCTGCCAAATTCAGCAGAGGGACTCCTACATGGTCGTTAGTCGAGATAAAACTCCAACCGCTCAAGAAACTTTTGCCCAAATGGCGCAAGCAGCCGGACTGAGAAGTCGGTTGCTTGTGACCGTTGGAATGCTCATTTTAATTCGCCTGGGCATTTACATCCCGATCCCTGGAATCGATCGCGTTGCGTTTCAGCAGGGACTTCAAGGAAGTGGCCTAGGCAACCTCATTGGCATTCTCGATGTCCTGGCAGGGGGCGGTATTTCCGCTGTCGGCATTTTCGCGCTGGGAATTCTGCCCTATATTAATGCCTCCATTATTATTCAGCTTTTGACTGCTGCCGTTCCAAGCCTCGAAGACCTTCAGAAGAACGAAGGGGAAGCCGGACGACGCAAAATTTCTCAAATCACCCGATATGTTGCTTTGGGTTGGGCAATTTTCCAGAGCATTGGTATTTCGCTGCTGCTTAGCCAATACGCGGCAAGTCCAGGACCGCTGTTTATTTTCCAGACGGTGCTGGCACTGACCGCAGGTTCAATGTTTGTTATGTGGGTTGGTGAACTGATTACTGAGCGTGGCATCGGCAATGGAGCTTCGCTGCTGATCTTCGTCAGTATTGTTTCCACCCTACCTCGATCGCTCGGACAGACGATCGACTTGGCTCAAAGCGGCGATCGGAGCTTGGTGGGCGGCGTGATTATCCTGTTCCTGGTTTTCCTGGCAATGATCGTCGGGATTGTGTTTGTGCAGGAAGGGACTCGTCGGATTCCGATTATTTCGGCGCGTCGTCAGGTCGGTCGCCGGATGTATCTGGAAAAGAGCAGCTATTTGCCGCTTCGCCTTAATCAGGGCGGCGTGATGCCGATCATCTTTTCTTACATGGTGCTGTTTTTGCCTGCTTCGCTGGTCAACTTCTTCCCGAATAACCAGGTTTTGATTCAGGCGGTTCGCTACCTCAGCCCCGGTCACTGGCTGAATATTCTGCTTTATCTGGTGCTGATTCTCTTCTTTAGCTATTTCTACGCTTCGCTGATCGTGAACCCTGTAGAAATGTCCCAAAACTTGAAGAAGATGGGCGCGAGCATTCCCGGTATTCGTCCTGGTAAGGCAACCAGCGACTATATCGAAAAGGTGCTGAATCGGCTAACGTTCCTGGGCGCAATCTTCCTGGGTCTGGTCGCAATTATTCCGACTGCGGTAGAAGGCGCAACGCAGGTCAGAACCTTCCAGGGTTTGGGCGCAACGTCGCTGCTGATTCTGGTGGGTGTGGCGATCGACACCGCAAAGCAAATTCAGACCTATGTGATTTCCCAACGCTATGAAGGGATGGTGAAACAATAGTGGCTCGATTGATCTTTTTAGGACCTCCTGGCGCAGGTAAGGGTACGCAGGCACAGGTATTAGCCAAGCACTTTGGCATTCCTCACATCTCCACTGGGGATATTTTGCGGAGTGCAGTGGCGCGGCAGACGGAGTTAGGGCAAAAAGCGCAGTCCTATATGGATCAGGGCGAACTGGTTCCCGACCAGCTCATTATTGATATGGTACGGGAGCGGCTCCACGAAGATGACGTGACTCCAGGCTGGATTCTCGACGGTTTTCCCCGTACGGTGACTCAGGCAAACTCTCTCGATCAACTGCTTCAGGAAATCCATCAGTCCTACGATTACGTGGTGAATTTTGATGTACCTGATGTAATTCTGATCGATCGCCTGCTGAACAGGGGGCGGAAGGACGACACCGAAGAGGTGGTGAAGCATCGTCTGGATGTTTATCGCAAGCAGACCGCTCCGCTAATTGACTTCTACCAGAACCGCAGTCAGTTGATTTCGGTGAACGGCGATCAGTCGGTCGAGGATGTGACGGCTCACCTGGAGCAGTTAATCAACGCTTAATTTCACTCAGTTCCTTTGCTGAAATATAGTTGGGCTGCGTTGTCTCGAAGAAGAGTTGGCGCAGCCCTTCTTTATTTTGTGGCGATCGTCCTATAAGGGAATCCTCAATCCGGTGACAGGATACCCGCGTTGATATAGGCGCATCAGCTCACCGGGAAGCGGTTGAATGGGTGACGCACTGGCACGAACAATAATCGGTTGAGTCCAGGCGTAGCTATCGCAAAATCCGCAACGCTCCAGGTCAATCACACTCTGATCGACCGCATCGGGATCGCCTAGCAGGATAAACTTTACCTGCGATCGCCCCGGAGGGGGGCTGGCATCGCCTCGCCCAAAACGGTCATGCAAAGGTTTACCGAAAGCCGTAGACGGTTCGGGAGGGTAAGTCATGTATTTAGATCTCCATAGGGTAAAGAACCCTAGAGAGTGGAACAAGACTTTAAAACATGACTGAATCAACCAGAACGTATAATCGTCCTAGCCTTCAGACTGCTCACATCAGCCTGGGAGGTTAGCTGGCTATGAGTGTTCGCAGCACCCATAGTCGGCGATCGATCTCCTGATGAGAACAATCACTCCCTCAGTCCATCTCTAGGTAAAGCATGGCTCTCCGGTTAAGTTGCATTGAGCCATTGCTTCACGCCACCAAAATTTTTTTGTGCGAGTAATAGTAGGGGGTGGGGCGATGCGACGCAGTTTCCCCTTCGGGGTAATCGTGATTTATCAGAAACAGCTATGGTCTAGGCTGTAATTTCATCGAACCACCCTTGATTCGGGCTAATTCCGTTTTTAGGATCTTATACGGAATCCGGATAGTAAAGTAACACTATTTTATGCCTGCCTCCACCAGTGAAATAGCGTGTGCTGACGAATGACTTCCGGCATGGCTGCAAGGATGTTACAACGAGAGGC
>NZ_JAMPLI010000110.1:0-4430 GCF_039962475.1 Leptolyngbya sp. GB1-A1
GAAGTAATCTCAAGTCGTCTTTGCTCTCTTGAATGTTGATTTTGCAAACGCCAACCATACTCGTTAGCCCTCAATTCTCCTCCTCCCATCTGTAGCATATAAAAATTGAATCGGTATAAGCACTCGTCTGGTGTGGACTGGGCTTCGATCCCTGAAAGGGTTTGGTAGTAATTATCGCATCGTTTTCGCGGGCACTGGAACCGCAACTGCTGCGTTTCAATGTTTCATATCTTGATCGTTTCATCAGCACTAAACTTCACTGATACAACTATGCTCGGCATGGCCCAAGAATGCTATGAACGTTTCACCCGTTTCTTAATCCCAAAGACTTGCCCCACTCTGCAACCTCAGTCGTTACGGATTGCCTCAATAAACTTGTGCAACACAGGTGATGGGTTACGGGGGCGCCACACAGCAACAGTCTCAATTTCAAATGTCGGCTGTATATCTTTGTAGATCACCCCAGCTCGTTGTAGATTCTGCATTGAGGCTGGCACGAGTGCAACTCCAATTCTTCCAGCAACCAAACTGAGTACTGTTTGTAACCACCGCGCTTGTTGCACGACGGTTGGCATAAACCCGTTTTCCTGACAAAGATTTAGGACTTGATGATACAACCCTTGCCCAATGTAAGATGGGGGCAAAATAAAGGGTTCTTGGCTCAGCGCTTTGAGCGGAATTCTCTGGTGAGATAGGAGTGGATGCTCTTGATGAATAGCGACAATTAATGGCTCCTTGAGAATAGACAAAGAATTCAGATCGGGATTGTTTTGAATAGGAGAATTAAGGAAACCACAATCAATTGTGCAATCCTTAAGCTGTTGAATTTGAGCTTGAGAATCCAATTCACATAAGATCAACTCAACCTGTGGAAATCGAGTTTGAAAAATGTTCAGGATATTTGGCAAGACGCTTTGAGTCACAGTACTGTTAACCCCGATGGCTAAGTGCCCAGTTTCCCCTCGATTAGCTTGCTGAGCAATTTGAGTTGCCTGTTCAACCTGAGTTAAAACTAATTGCACCTGCTTTAAAAATGCTTGTCCCGCATGGGTTAACTGAAGAGGGCGTTTATCCCGTTCAAATAACTGTACACCCAGTTCGATTTCCAAAGCACGGATTTGCTGGCTTAAGGGGGGTTGAGCCATGTGTAACCGCTCAGCCGCTCGGCTAAAATTTAGCTCCTCTGCAACCATAACGAAGTATCGCAGGTGTCGTAGTTCCATTGTTAAAATTCGCAGCTTATCTCACAACCATATTTCAGAAGTATAGTATGCCGATCTAACCAATATTGGACATATCAAAGCCCAGCTCTTATCGTTTCAATAACACAGTTCACTGGATTCAAACAGCCCAGCATTATGGTTATCTCACCATCTACAGGAGCGAGCGCGATACCCCAACTCCTGAGCCAGAAAGGATATTACGGTGAATTTGGCGGGCGCTTTACGCCTGAGATTTTGCATGAAACGTTGGAGACGGTCACCATTGCCTATCAAGCTGCTAGACAAAATCCTGAGTTTTGGAGTGAATTTATCGCCCTGTTGTCTAACTATTCCGGTCGTCCGACACCCCTCACTTATGCTGAGCGGTTAACCCATTATTTGGGGGGTGCCAAAATTTTCATCAAGCGAGAAGACTTAAACCACACAGGCTCGCACAAATTGAATAATGGGCTTGGGCAAATGCTGCTAGCGAAACGGATGGGCAAAACGCGAGTCATCGCAGAAACAGGGGCAGGGCAACATGGAGTTGCGACTGCCACCCTTGCCGCTAAATTTGGGCTCAACTGCACTATCTATATGGGCACGATCGATATTGAACGGCAAAACCCGAACGTGTTCTGGATGCGAAAGTTAGGGGCAGAGGTGATCCCTGTTTCAACGGGAACTCAAACGCTCAAAGATGCCATGAATGAGGCATTACGGGATTGGTCTACTCATATGGACACGACGCATTATGTATTAGGAACCGCCTGTGGACCTCATCCTTTCCCAGAAATGGTTGCCTGGTTTCAATCGGTGATTGGACTGGAAGCGCGATCGCAAATCCTGCAGCAGGCTGGAAGACTACCCACAGCGGTCTATGCCTGTGTTGGAGGAGGCTCTAATGCGATCGGGATCTTTGGTGGATTCCTAGAGGATGCGGCGGTGCAATTAGTGGGGATAGAAGCAGGGGGATTGGGAATCAGTACCCCACATCATGCCTCTCGTTTAGCAGCATCGGATGCATCTGTTGGGATTGCTCAGGGGTATAAAACCTATTTTCTGCAAAACCAGGATGGACAAATGCAGGACACCCATTCCGTTGCAGCAGGGCTTGACTATGTTGGTGTTTCACCCATTCTTGCTCATTTGACTCAAACAAACCGGATGATCGTCAAAGCCGCAACAGATGCGGAAGTACTTGATGCTTGCCAGTTGTGTATGAGTCAAGAAGGACTAATTCCTGCCTTGGAATCCGCTCATGCGTTTGTTCAAGCCTTTAAAGATGCCCCTTACTATACTTCCAATGATTGCATTGTGATTAACCAATCTGGACGAGGTGATAAAGATATTTTCACGATCGCCAATGCATTTAATGATGCTGAGTGGAAAGCATTTTTAAGTAATCAAGCATCCTCTTTTAACCCGCCAAACTAAGGAATTTAAGGAAAAATTGATGGAGACCCTATCCACATCCACTGCATTAGAGCAGTTTATTGTTAAACAGCGTCAGCAGCAAGACATTCTGCTGATGTCTCATACGGTCTTGGGCTATCCGTCGTTTCACGACAATTATCGTGCGGTTGATGCGCTTGTGCAGGCAGGGGTTGAATTAATTGAACTCCAGTTCCCCTTTTCAGAGGCGATCGCAGATGGCTCCATCCTGCTCAATGCAAACCACTCTGCTATCCAAGCTGGAACAACAATCAATGATTGCTTCTGCTTTGCTGCTAAGATCACCCGGCAGTATTGGCAAGCTCGGTTTGTTGTTACAACTTACTGCAACGTTGTCTATCAGTATGGAGTTGAGCAGTTTGTCCAAACCGTCGCCCGTTCTGGTATTGCTGGATTGATCATTCCTGATTTACCTCCGGAGGAGGCTGAGACTTATGTTGCAGCCTGTAACTATCATGGCATTGCTACAATCTTCTTATGCACACCAAATAGTTGTCCTCAACGATTACAGCAGATTGCCAAAAGCACAAGCGGAATGATTTACTGTACCGCTCGCAAAGGCGTGACAGGGCATGAAACGCAATTTTCAACTCAATTTAACCGGTATGTAGAATCTGTTCGTGCATTCGTTCAACGTCCAATCGGTGTTGGATTTGGCATTCAATCTCAAGCAGCTATTTCTCAATTAAAGGGGCAAATTGATATCGCCATTATCGGTACCCAAGCCGTGAAATTGTATGTTGAGCAAGGAGCATCAGCATTAGAAGGATTTATGCGAGATTTACGAAACGGCAAAGCACTATGAGGGAAACTGTCAGGTTGTGTCGCAATAACGGGTCAATGGTAAGGTAGACAAGCCGAACTCTGCCGACTCGCTCTCCAATGTCTATTCCTGTTCTGTTCAAGCGGGGGCACTTTCAGCCTGCAATCATCCTGCTCAACGTCCGCTGGTACTTCTCTTTAGGTTCGCCAGTTCCTCAAAGCGGGAAACCCGCTTATCCAGACCTACAGCGGTTGCCACTTGGGTAAGCCACACGGATCTGTCAAAGAAGACTTTAACCCAGTGACTAACTGTGGCTTACTAGCTTGAAAATCGCTGTAGCAGCTCGTGTTCTAGCCCCAAAAGGGTTCTCAATCGCTCGTTTCTGCTGCTGCCGTTTGGGATTAGAGAGTGCTTCCCTGACCCGTTCAGAAACGGGTTGCTCACCCTCCTTAAGGTCAGGCAGCCTGGGATAAGCTGTACTACCTATGCTCCTATCTCTATGAGTTCTGGGAATTCTGCTGCTTAAAGCCTAGAAGAATTCCCAGAACCGCAAACAGGAGGAGGGGCTGTTTGGGGCATGAGAACAGGGAACACTAGGAATGCCCCAACTCCCAATTAGCCAATGCCTCTTCCATCCGATCCCTACTATCTGTCTCAGTGTCGGTTCTGTGAGTTTTACACTCACAATCCGTATCTCTGTTGCACGCTCTACTAATTGGGCTTGGAGTCAGAAGAGTGTCGTGACTTTAAGGCGATCGTCCCGCAAAGGGAACAGCATTGCATCACCCAACCTTTGGAAGTAGAGGAGCAATGGTAGCCGGAAGGGGCAGCTTATTACAACGGAGAGTTGGTTCTACAGCCCAGGCAACGCACGTTAACGGAGCAAATAGAGTTGTTGGGAAATAAGAACAGAGCTAGCCAATGCGACCTTTCAAGTTCTTCCTATGCCGCAGTCAGGTAGAAGTTCCATAATCCTGCTGCGGTTAGCATAAGGTGATCATCAAACTCCG
>NZ_JAMPLI010000111.1:0-4253 GCF_039962475.1 Leptolyngbya sp. GB1-A1
CCGGCGAAAGGCAACTGGGTTGAGGGTTTGGATTTGCGGGTAGAGCATGAGTCATTTCAGTAGGGCTGATCTACTTTCAGCTCTTCTCTTCGATTCGTGCAAGAAGTCTAATCAAATGCTGCTGTGCGGCGGGCCTTGCGTCACATCTCACAGCCACATTCGCTTCAGCTATCGCAATTTCTTCCCGCCCACGACGCACTGGCAGTTTTCGAGAATTTGCCTGTGTGAGTAATATTGTGTGCCTGAATCGTGTGATTAATGCTCGCTCATCTGTCTGGCGATGAGCTGAGTAAATAACCCGGGCTGCTGCGCCAGCTCGTCAAACGTACCCTGCTGCACGACTCGACCTGCCTGGATCACATAAATGCGATCGGCGCGACGAATGGTACTGAGGCGATGGGCAATCACAATGCGCGTCACCCCCAGTTTGTCTAGGCTTTGGGTGACGATCGCCTGCGTTCGGTTATCCAGTGCGCTTGTCGCTTCATCAAATAGCAGAATTTGGGGATTCAGTGCTAGGGCGCGAGCAATCATCAGCCGTTGCCTTTGTCCCCCCGATAAATTTGAGCCACCCTCGCTGACAAAGGTATGCATTCCCATCGGCATCGCCCGCACATCGTCGGCAAAGCCTGCCATTTCTGCGGCTGTCCACGCCTCGCTCACCGCAATCAGCGCACTTGCCGAAATGTTGTCAAAAATGCTGCCCGCATTAATCCGGCTATTTTGCAGCACGACCCCCAACTGTCGCCGCACGGCTGTCACATCTAACCCTGCCAGATCTTGTCCGTCGTAGTAGATACTGCCGTCGATCGGCACGTCAAACCCTAGCAGCAGGCGAAACAAAGTAGATTTGCCGCTGCCCGACGGACCCACCAGCGCAATAAATTCTCCCGGTTCTGCCGTCAAGCTAACCTGATCGAGCGTTAGGGGACCATCCTCCCGGTAGCGAAACGTGACGCGATCGACTTGCACTCGACCTGCCAGTTTTCCCGGATCGGCTTGCTCAGGGTTAACCTCTGGTTCTGCCGCTAAGATGGGCTGCGATCGCTTCCATAGCGTCACGATTTCCAGCACGGATGTCACAGTATTGCTGAGGCTGGTTGCGCCCGTGATAAAAATCCCAAAGGCAGCACTGAAACCGAGAAAAGTTCCGGTTGAAAGGCTGGTGGCTTCACTTGTGGACGATCGCCCGATCAGCGTAACAGACATCCAGAAGAGTAGTGTTGCGGCGAGTCCGGGCATCACGGTGTTGAAAATGGCAACGCTGTCTTGCAGCAACTGAGTACTCAGTTCTAGATGAAGCTGCTGCGTATATTTGTTGCCCCAGGTAGCAAAGGCACGCGCTTCAGCTCCGGCACTCCGCAGTTTGGGAACTGCCTCAATCAGCTTCACCACCAAGCCCGAAATTTCGCCGCGTACCTCCAGCAAAGGGCGTTTCTGCCGCAGCAGCAGGGAGCTGGTCGTCGCCGTAAACCCGATCACTCCGATCGCTACTGCCCCCGCCACCAGCGCGAGCGGCACACTGTAGAACAGCATCAGCCCAAAGTTCAGCAGCGCAAAGAAGCTCGTCAGCATGGTGCGTAAAGTCGTACCCGTTAAGGCACGGCGAATCTGACTAATGCCCGACACCCGCGATTCTAGATCGCCCACTGTATATTGGCGAAAAAAGCCAGGGCTAAGCTGAAGCAATCGATCCCAAACCGCAGCCTGCATCATCACTTCGGACTGGGTTTCTAGACGCATGGTTGCCAAGGCCTGTATCCAATTCAGGCTTACGGTTCCCAAAGCAAAAAACAGCAAGCCCACCCCGATTTGAATCAGCGAAGTTCGATCGCCCGTCGGCAGTGCCATGTCGATCAATACGCCTGTTGCCAGCGGGACAAGCATTCCGGCTAGGGTGCTGGCGATTCCCATGCCTAGCAAAACCAGCAGATTTTTGAGCTGTCCTTTGAAGGCAAATCGCACCAGATCCCACGCCCGCAACACGGTGGATGGAAACGGACGATAGAAAATAAAGGCACTGGGATTGAGCTGAGCCGCGATCGCCGCATTCACTTTTGAATAGTGCCGCCCAGTCGTAGACGATTGGGGATCATAAAGCTCATAGTGATCGCCTGCGACAGGCAACAGGGCAACCGGACGCTTTTCTTGACGGGTGTAGGCGATGATCGGACCACCATCTTTTTGCCACCAGCGATCGCGCAGTAAAATTCGCCGCAGCCGCAGCCGAGACGATCGGGCAATTGCCTCTAGGGGGTCGCGCATTCGGCTTGGATCATCGGCTTCCATTGGGGGGGCGATCGGAATGCCCAGCACTTTGCCAACCGCTCCTGCTACCATCAGCAATTCATCGCCTTGAGCAGGAGACGAGTCAGACTGCGGTTTGAGCAGCGATGCCAGGGTTTTCAGCGTTTCCTGTGCCACCTGCTGATTGAGCTGCTGGCGTTTCTGAAACTGAGTCGATTGCGCTTGGGATTGCTGGAGGGTAATTTGTTCGATGCTCTTTAGGAAGTAGCAATGCAACTGCGCTAAGCCTTCTAGTAGCGGTGCTAGGGTGTCAATGCTGGCAAGGGGCTGAACCGTAAGCTGGAGCGTGCTGCTTGCCGAGATCCAGAGTCCGTTCGTCAGTGGAAATCTTCCTGTATGAGGCGTGAGCGGCACTCTGTCAAAGCCGAGCCAATGAGCAGTTCCCTGCTGACACTGTACCCACAGAACCTGCTCTTTCGATGGCTGCAAAGCCTGGCCTGCAACTAAGGAAACATACTGATCTATCTGGTCGATCGGAAATAGTTTTGCCAGGGGAAGCTTGGGTAAGCCTGGACTATTTGCTAGCTTGTAAATCCAATCTGCGATATGAAGACGAAGATCAGACAGGTTAAGGGTATCGATTGACTGTTCCGAAACTTCGGCAGGTTCAACTGCGACTGCGATAATTCCCCACATCGCTTCAGTTTCTTGTTGATGCAAGGCGAACTGCTCCAAATAAACATCTGAATCAGCCCCAAATAGTGCCGCTCCGGGTTCTACATCAAACAGGTAGTGTCGCTCACCCTCCGGCGCACCATTAACGATACGGACGGCAAATAAAGCGATCGTCCCAGATTGAACGATTCGGATCAGCGTGGGATTATCAAGCAGCAAGGGCAGATTGCCTCGAACACTTCTCGTATTGATCATCGTTCTAGCATGATTGGAGTACACGGTAATCTCAAAACGCGAATTGAGTTTTATTTCTTGATTAACTAGCTGTGTGAGCGATCGCACTTCTTAACAGGCTATTAGCTGTTGCGATTGCCTTTACTGCTCAAGTGCCTTTCAGTAAGTATTATATTAACGCTTTCGTCAAGCAACACTTCCTTATTTATATATTTATAGCAGTCTCTTCTCTGTTTAAAGAGTCTCAGAAAATTTAGTGATTTATTGAGCAACTATTATTTCATTCTCATCTATTTCTCATTTAAGCCCTGTACGCTGAAAGCAGAGTTGAATTTCAACAGAGTGAAGAATGAACTTTGCAAGCTCAATTCGCTTTTCTGTTTGATTTAACTTACGGGCTTGATGAAAGCCTGACATCTATAAAATTTTTGGAGGAATTATGTCTGTGAAAGAAACCAACGAGGAACTCAATCCGGAACAATTGGGTCAAGTGTCTGGCGGTCAAGAGCCTAGCATCAGCCGCGAAGAACCACTAGCCGATAAAGAACTCGACAGAATCTCTGGCGGTCAAGATGGCGGCAACCGTCGCCAACTGCAAGGGATCCTGTATGACGAGGATCTCAACAGAATCTCTGGTGGTCAGGATGGCGGCAATCGTCGTTCGATCGCAATCAACGGAGAGCTAGACGACGAGGATCTCAACAAGGTCTCTGGTGGTCAGGATGGTGGGAACCGTCGTTCGATCGCAATCGACGGAGAGTTTGAATAAGGAACTTGCTAGAACTCTCAATGGTTAGAGAGGCAAGCTCCGTCGCTCAATTGCAAGATCTAAATATCACACCCAGGAATGAGGATATAGCAATGCTATGTCCTTATTTTCTTGCATTTACTTTTTCGTCTCCTAAATTTTGTTTTAGTAAGTGTAGTCTGAGCTACATTCTGATTTATCCAGTTTCGCTCGCTATATTTGATGAGGTGTGTCGCCTTAGAGGATGTTTAGGAAGTAGCAGCGAATAGCAGTATTAAGAAAGCTTCCTGAAGTTTAGGCTGGAGCATATCGACATCTCAACAGCCCTCTGGGAAGCAATGACTCTAGC
>NZ_JAMPLI010000112.1:0-4131 GCF_039962475.1 Leptolyngbya sp. GB1-A1
GGCATCCGTTAAATCGACGATGTAACGCTTCTGACTCATAATGATCTTCCTGGATTTGAGTCACCTTACCAGAAATAACCCCACCAGGCAAAGTTCCCTTGGCAGACTACTAGCCCCGATAGACGAAGTTCTAGCTGGGATGAACTCTCATCTGAAATCACGCTTTTTTGCTGCAAAATTTGCTGATAGATGCCTAATAACTGACTGGTTTGTTTCTCGTGTCGGAGCAGACGATCGCGAATGGTTCGTAAATGCTCTGGCTCATCCTGAGTTTCCCAGTGCTGGATGAGATGGGTGTGGATCAGGTGAGCGATTGTAGCTTTTGGATCCTGGCTGTGATACGGCGATGAACGCCAATATTCTATTACCAGGCGACAAACTTTCTGTGTGAGAAAGGGCTGTCCGCCTGTCCAATTCAAAATTTCTTGAAGAGCAGCTTGCGGATCTTCGATCGCACCAGTTAATCCCTCAATAAGAATCTTTGCTTCTTCATATTGAAAGCCGTTGAGCGCGATCGCCTGACCAATATTAAAAGGAGTGCGGATTTTATCCTGGATCAAATTAGAAGGAGTGGCGACACCAAGTAGACAAAATGTAAGATTTGTCTTCGCATTACTTTCTCGATCGTTTGCGTAAGAACGAATTAAAGCAAAGAAGTCGTTAATTGCAAATTTTAGGCTGAGAACGCTATCAATTTCATCAATAAAAATGATGACTGGCTGATTTGCAAAATAAAATAAAAGCACATCATCAATAAACGTGCTGAGGAGATGAATGTGCGTTAAAGACGGACGATCGTTCAACCAGGCTTTCAAATTGACTTTGCCAATTAAATTCGCACTGCGCCATAATTCTGAAACGACTCGCTCATACCATTGCTGCGGAGTCAAATGCTCATTTCCCACTCGCGTCATGTCGATCGCAATGCAGCAAACTCCCTCCATTCGCAAACGATGCATCACCCGTACTCGCAAGCTTGACTTGCCCATTTGCCGACAGTTAAACACGTAGCAAAACTGTCCCGCTTTCAAGGCAGCATAGAGTTCTTGGTCTGCCTGTCGCTCAACATAGCTGGGAGCATCAATCCTGAGACTTCCCCCAACCTGATACTCGTAACCCATAGAAACACGAGTGGGATAACGACCTGTACTATTCCACTGTAGATGAGATATAAACGAGTCAGAGAATTTGTGCAGAAGAATGCACAATTTTAGTGGCATTCAAACTCAAATCTATAGAATAACTTTTGAGCAGGCTAAAACAGAATTGTGTTAAAGGATGTCTAAGAAGTACTAATAGTCCTGCATTACCCTCTAAATCTCCCAATCCTGGGAAACTCTGAGACTAGGGAAACTCGATTGCCAGAATTATGGGGTAGATCAAAATGCCGTGTGATCATTTTTCTGCACAAATCCATCAGTTTTAAATCATGTCGCTAAGCTGGAAACCTCAGCTTCAAACTCGAAGTCACATCTGCTGAGGCTTCCAAATTCATCTTTCTAGCAGCACAGATTGAAATCATGCAGCAATCATTCAGCTCCTCGCTTAGATCATTCCTCTGGAGCAGCACCGTTTTAAGCCTTGCGATCGGACTGCAACTGCCGACCGTGGCTCAACGAGCCCCTGATTCTAACCCCGCTCCTCTAGACAATATTTACCACGAACGCGACAACTTGCCCGACAATGCCGATGTCTTTCCCCGTATGGGCAAAATTGCAGGCGATGAGCAAGAGCAGTCAAACTGCCGCGTTGCACCCTGGAGCAGAGTCGTAACCCGCTTTCCGGGTAACTCATTTGTCGAAATCGATCGCCGTCAGGTAGACAACAAAGGCGAATCTTGGTTCCACAACCCCAACGGCAACTGCTGGATTCATGACAGTCGCATTGATTTGCTATAAACCCACTGAGAGCAACCGAGATGAATTGCAATCGCAGCAAAAATCGCAGTAGAAACCAATTGATCGTTTGGGTGGTTGGATGCTGGATGATAGGCAGTACGATCGCTGGATGCATTGCTACGACGACCCGATCGCAGCCTGAAGCTACCTCACCCAGTCCGGAAAAGGTCACGGCATCTACGCCAACTCCGGCAGCTTCTCCCAGCCTTCCTAAACTGGCAGGTGTTCAGGAATGGGCAGAGATTTTGCAAGGCGAATCGGCGCAAGGGTTAACGTTCAGCAATGACGGCAGGTTGGTGCATCAAGACAAAGTGCTGCTGACCGAAATTCCAGTGAGCTACAGGAGCGATGGCGTAGTCACTTACGCTCAACGGCTGATTGTTTCTGATCCGTCGCCGTCTGGTAGATTTAATATCGTGAAAGCGTGTGAAGGCAGGACCAGTGGAGCAGGACTGTGCTGGTCGGTGTATCTGGTTGATCGCAAGTCAGGAACCGCTCAGAAGATCGATATTGCAAAATACGGCGGACTTAACTGGGTACAGTGGACAGCCGACGAGCGGTATGGCCTGTTTGCCGAGTCAATGGAGGGCGTTTCCTGGTTTGTCGCGCTTGACTTGCAGACCCAGGAATCGAAGATGTTTGAGCAGACGACTGCCACAGCTGACTTAAGCAGCTTCAAGTGGATCGATAATCGCACCTTTGAAGCGAATGTTTTCTGTGGCGAGGGGGCAAACTGTACAGAACAACCCTTTCGCGGCAATATCTCGACATTATTCACCCAATAGTTTTGCCTGTCGTTTTATCTGTGAGAAAGATTCCGGTCATTTATCCTCTTTTTTTCATTTTGCTGAGCTTGTCCGCAGGTTTATCCGGCTGTCAACCTGACAACGTTACTTCGTCTACTCCGCCTGCTGAAGCAACTGCATCTTCAGAGTCCCAGAAAGTAACATTCACCACGATCGCTTACTTTCAGGGCGATAACGGCAGCAACCCGTTAGGATTGGTTCGAGCAGGAGACGGTAACTTTTATGGCATTACTGAAGGAGGACGGATTGGACCCGGAGTAATCTTTCGCCTCACCCGCAACGGGCAGATTCAGCCGATCGTGCATCTGCATGGCGAAACTCAGGGCTACAACCCGGAAGCAGAGCTAATTTTGGGACGTGATGGCAATCTGTACGGCACAACTTCTGGTGGCGGCGCAAATGGACAGGGGTTTGGCACGGTCTTTCGCGTCACCACAGCCGGACAACTGACGACGCTGGCAGTGTTCGATCGCAAAAACGGCTCTAGTCCTCAGCGTCCCCTCATTCAGGCGCAGGATGGCAATTTCTACGGCACAACCTATATGAGTGGAGACCATCAGCAAGGTACAATCTTCCGCCTCACGCCCGCCGGAGAACTGACCACCCTAACTTCAAGGTCGATCGGTTTCCGGGAGCACTAGATTTGATTCAGGATCGATCGGGTAATTTCTATGTCACGCATGGCAACTTTTACGGCACGCAATACATGGCAGATGGTGCAGCCACCATTTTTCGCCTGACCGATAACCAAACGTTGATTCCATTCGCCCAATTTGCAGGGCTAAACGATAACCTGAGCCGCGATGCCTACCCCAGTCGCCTGGTAGAAGCACAGGACGGCGACTTTTACGGGGTTACGCTATTTGGCAACTTCTTTCGTTTAACCCCAGACGGACAAAAGACCGCGATTGCTACCCTTGACCGCAACTTTCTGTTTAATCGCCTGATTCAGGGCAATGACGGCAACTTTTACGGTACTGCCATCGGACCAGAACCGCCTGACCCCGGTATGGTGTTTCGCCTCACACCCCAGGGAAAACTGACTCCGCTAGGCTACTAACTGGTTGCGGGTTTTGCATAAAAGTTGATAGGAGAGATTGAATAGCAAGGCCAAATTGAGCTTTTAAAGGAACAGAACGATCGATTAGGATCGATTTCCTGCTACTCTTGCCCATATTTCTGACTTCAAAGCACGACAACTCTGAGTCTCTATTGCCGAGACCTCAAAAGGGATGAATGACAAATGGGTTAACCCTGGCAGAAATGCCGCAGATTGATCAGAGTGTCATACGAAATCCGGCTAAGCAGTAACACTATAAAATAGGAGCATGGCACGTACACTGACACTGGAAAAACATCTCAGTAGTGAGGAACTCAAAACTCGCTATCAAACCAGCACTGACCCAATTGAATCACGGCGTTGGCAC
>NZ_JAMPLI010000113.1:0-3413 GCF_039962475.1 Leptolyngbya sp. GB1-A1
TAGAGCCAAACACAGTAGCTGATAATTTCGGCGGGAAATCGGTGACGAGAATACATGGGACGGTAGGTGCGATCAAGGTTGAACCAGCACGCTTATTCTACATTCGAGTTAACTTGACAATACCCTTCGATGAGTTCAAGCGGGAATGTCTCAAGCTGTATGTCAATGGCAGGGGATTTCGAGTGATAGAACGAGTCAAAGGCGTTCATCACACGACTGTCATTACTTGGTCAAACAAATCGGTGAACTGTTACCGGATGCATATGATCCACAACTCACTTCTGAAGTGGGCGAATTGGATGAATTAGAAACATTTGTTTTCAAAAAAACAAGATTTGGCTGTGGACTGCAATTGACCCCTTCAAAGCGGGAATTTTAGGGTGGGTCTTGGGTAATCATGGCGCTGACACGTTTCATCCCTTGTGGGCAATCGTTTCTAGTTAGCCCCTGAAACTAAGACTGCCATGCAAGCAGTCAGGAAGATTATTCATGTAGACATGGATGCGTTCTATGCCTCGGTGGAACAACGGGATGAGCCGAGATACCGGGGCAAGCCGATCGTCGTGGGCGGATCACCCGATAAGCAAGGAGCCGTAGCAGCCGCCAGCTATGAAGCAAGACGATATGGCATTCATTCTGCGATGCCTTCCCGCACCGCTCATCAAAAGTGTCCCCACCTGATCTTTGTCAAGCCGCGCTTTGATGTGTATCGACGCATCTCATTGCAGATTCGCGAAATCTTCCACTGCTACACGGACTGGGTAGAGCCGCTCGCCCTCGATGAAGCGTATCTGGATGTCACCGAGAACAAGTTTGGCATTCCTTCTGCCACCTGGATTGCTCAGACGATCAAGCAGGAAATTTATGAGGAAACGGGGCTGACCGCTTCTGCAGGAGTTTCCATTAATAAGTTTTTGGCAAAAGTTGCTTCTGGCGTGGATAAGCCGAATGATCTATTCATTATTCCGCCTGAGGATGCGGCTGCATTTGCGGAACGGTTGCCCATCGAGCAGTTCTACGGCGTAGGGCAGGTGACAGCAGCAAAGATGCATCAGCTTGGCATTCGCACTGGAGCCGACCTGAAGCAGTGGAGCCAAGGCGATCTGGTGCATCACTTTGGCAAGGTGGGGCAGTACCATTACAAAATTGCCAGAGCAGAGGACGATCGCCCTGTCCACCCGAACCGCATTCGCAAGTTGATTGGGGCAGAGAATAGCTACGACCCGGATCTGAGCGATCGTGCCCAGATTGAGACTGCACTGGAGGAGGTGGCAGACACTCTCCTGCGGCGACTTGATAACCAACGGACAGTGGGACGAACGTTAACGCTAAAAGTGAAATATGCGGACTACCAGCAAGTGACGCGCAGTCGAACATTGCTCACGCCCGTTAGGGATCGATCACTGATTCTCGATGTCGCACATGAACTGTTACACATGACGGCGATCCAACAGAAGGCAGTCAGGCTAATAGGGCTGACGATTTCTAATTTGATTGGCGAAACACAAGAGCATTATGTGCAACTTTGCCCGAATGTTTAGCGAGGCTGTTTGAGCAGGGTTACTCTAGATTGACCCTGAGTGAGGGTAGATGTGAATTGGAAGGACGCTGAAGTACAACCCCTCCTTTCCGTGATGCTGTATTCGTGAAACTGTGACTGACTGACTTATCCAGCAAGATTAATGTTGGCAGGAAATATTGTGACTGGAATCAGAATGGCGCAAGGATTAGATTAAAGACAGCTCAGTGTTTAGAATTACAGTGCAGACATTTGCTACTTTCAGATAAATCTTTCCCAGATTTCGCAACCCCTTAATAACAGAGCAATATTATGAGTGAGACGATTGGTTTCATTGGACTCGGCAGCATGGGTGTGCCGATGGCAGCTAATCTATTGGCAGCAGGCTATCGGCTGAACGTTCACAACCGCACGCCAGAAAAAGCGCAATCTTTAGCTGAGCAGGGGGCACAGGTGGTTCATCACCCTGCTGAAGCCGTTTCGCCGGGTGGAATTGTGATCACCATGCTGGCAAACGATGCGGCGTTAGAAGCCGTTGTGCTGGACGAGAACGGCATTTTGAGCAGTTTGGGCGAAGGCGGGATACATCTCTCGATGAGTACGGTCGCACCAGCTACGGCTTGTAGGCTATCCGAACTTCATCAACAGCAGGAATCACACTATGTCGCGGCTCCCGTCTTTGGGCGGCCCGATGCAGCGGCAGCCCGTAAACTCTGGATTGCCTGCTCTGGCAAAACCGCTGCGAAGGAACGAGTCAAACCGCTGCTGGAACAGATGGGGCAGGGAATATTCGACTTTGGCGAGGATGCCGGAGCCGCTAACGTGGTGAAACTCACCGGGAATTTCTTGATTATTTCGGCGATCGAAGCGATGGCAGAAGCCTTCACGCTAGCAGAGAAGAACGGGATCAATCGCACTGAGGTTGCCAATTTATTTGGTCAAACCCTATTTGCTTGCCCGATCTACCAAAACTACGGGCGAATGATTGCCCAGCAGCAGTACGAACCCGCAGGCTTTAAGTTATCGCTGGGCTTGAAAGATGTGACTCTTGCACTTGAAACGGCTCGTGAAAGCCAAATGCCGCTTCCCTTGGCAAGCTTATTGCACGATCGACTGCTCGCACTGGTCACGAATGGAAAGGGGGACATCGATTGGACTGGGTTAGCCCTGAAAACAGCAGAAGAGGCAGGATTATAGTAAACAAGTCATTGAGCAACTAGACCCAGCGTCCATCTTGAATTCCAGAACCCTGAAAATTCCCTTGACTGGTGGTTGTATGTGTGGCGCAATCCGCTATGAATGTTCAGCAGACCCTCTGGCAATAGGAAACTGCCACTGTCAGGATTGCCAGCGAGCCACAGGAACTGCCTTTGCCACAGCAATGGTCGTTCCCCGTGAAGCAGTCACAATTACGGGTGAGGTCAAATACTATGATCTCAATCCTGACCTACCCAAATTTGATCAATCTCCGCCACCTTACGCTTTTGCAAAACAGGAGTAGGGCTGCTCGAATCTCACTTTATTCGCAACACCCCTTGACTCTCACGTTGAAATGCGTCAACGCATTGAAAATTGGCAAGAGATTGTTGGGTTGAAATCTGCCGCATAGTCCTGTGATTCCACCTCATCAAAGACTACCGTGCTGATTCTTAAGTCTTTTTGGTTAAGTTGACAGTACCCATCGAAGTAACCCGGGGGTGGATCATAGGTTTTGATAAACTGTCGTTGACAAACTTTGCAGAGGTAATTTTGTTTCCCTCTTTGTTTGCCGTTCTTACTGATATTAACCCGGCAAGGAAAGAGAGGGCAGGATTAGGAGAGAAATTGTTAGCATAGAGGTATGAACAAACCCGATGCTCGAACGCTGAATCTAGCCACTCAAAACTATCTGCGG
>NZ_JAMPLI010000114.1:0-3262 GCF_039962475.1 Leptolyngbya sp. GB1-A1
GTAATTAAACAGGATCATCGGCCTATTAAACGCATTGTGAGATCGATGATGGGATTCGAGTCCTTTAATAGTGCTAGAAGAACCTTGAGAGGAATTGAAGCGATGAACATGATTAGAAAAGGACAAGTGAAAGGGATAGAACAAGGGGATAGTGTATCTCAAGTAAGGTTTATTGAATCAATCTTTGGAATTGCTGCATAGAACAGAGCGAATGATGTAGATTATTCAGCGTTAAAAATTCTTGCGACAGAACCGTTTGTTTTGGAGGGTCGAGTTTAATGCGGATTTGACGCATGGATTAAATGGCACCTGTGATTTTATTTCATCAGCGAAGTAGACCAAATTCTCGGTATCTTGGTTGCGACCGTCCAACCTGAATCAGAGTAATCTGGTACAGTCTCCCATCTGTTTTCTAAGCGTCTTAAAATTACGCCGTTCGTTGGTGCAGGGGTTCTACAACGAAAATTTAGAGCCTCTTTCAATTCTCAAGCGTGGGTTCCTTAATCTAAACAACCCGCTTTCGCAAATTTTGTTCCGTCACTCGATCGATTGAAGCAAATTTTTGAGGAATTTCACCTGTTTCACCTCGTCAGCGGTATTAATCACTTAGGCGTGAATGCAGGTTTAAGTTAATCTTAGAAGTAGCAATCATTTTATTGTTGAATTATGCCGCGTGCTAAATTTTCTGCTGTCCTTCCCTCTTCAATTGCGCTTCTATCTGAAGACCTAAGTTCACTGCCAGAAAGACCCAAAGAAGCGTACTCTTTGCGAGAAGCAATTTCAAAGCTAAGCCAGCCGATTTCGACTGCCCTCGATCGGGGATACAGCTATGAAGAAATTGCTGGAATCCTGAAGGACAATGGCATTGCTATTTCTACTTCCTCGCTCAAATCCTACGTCACTCAGAACAAGAAGAACCAGGGTGTAAAGCAACGTCGGAGCCGTAAAGCAAAAGTGGAGCCTACTGCTCTAACTGAAGCTGAAGTGAGTGCAATTCCTCGTTCTTCCGAAGTAGAATCTCCTTCAACGGTTTCCGTTCCGGCTGAGCAGGCGGAAGCAGCTGAAATATCAGCACCTGCTGCTCCAAAGCGAAGAGGCAGACGGGCAACTGCTCAAGAAAAGACGGCTGCAAAAACAAAGCCAGCTTCTAAGCGCACTACTGCTACTACAGGCCGAGGAAGCAAGAAGAAGTAGAGTAAATTTCAGATGACACGTGGATATCGTACCATCCGAACGAGGTCAGGATGAATGGACCACCATTTTCCGTGGATGCATTCAATTTTCCAAACTTGAAGTAGCAGTGGGAGATTACTCTAGGTAAGAAATCTACCCACACTCTCATCAACCCAGTTTGTCAAATTCTGGAAGAAGTCATGAGTGGACCTGCTCAATTGCCGGATGGTTGTGTACTACGTCCGGCAAGACAAGAAGACGCATGGACAATTCGTCGTTTGGTTATCGGTGCTTTGCTTGATCCAACCCAACTTCGCTGGCAGCAGTTTTGGGTCATTGAGTGCAGAGAGAAAGTCATTGCCTGTGCCCAACTGCGCACGTTTCCAGGAGCCCAAGAACTGGGTAGTTTGGTAGTGTCAAAGAATTGGCGCAATAAAGGCCTGGGGACGCTTCTGAGCCAGCATTTACGACAGCAAGCCAATCAGCCGCTGTACTTGGAATGTTTGGGTGAGCGCTTGGTGAACTTTTATCAGCGACTGGGATTTGTACCTGTTGCTTGGCAGGACTTGCCGCAATCACTGAAGCGCAAATATGGCATTTCTGAGTTTGTAGCAGGGTTATTTCGATTGCCCCTGCAGATTTTGCACTATCCCAACTATCAGTAGTGCTCGACCAAATGCCCTTACTGCAAAAGGTTTGGTGACCCGTTGCAAGCCAACTACTGCCGATCGCCCTGTCTCTACCAAGGCAGCCCTCTTTTTTTATTTGTAATATTTGACTTTCAGCTTTACAAAAAATTGCTGCTCCCGTTCTTCCGATTCACTTTGCGCTTGACTGTTTGATCGTTCGCTCCCCAGAAGTTGCGTTCATCCATCAATTCTCTCTAACCTGTTGAAGGATTTATGCAGGCTACCTCTGGGTGAACTACCCTAAAATATCCCGTTTAATTTCAAATTATGGCTCGACAATCAACGATCGTTTCACCTGGCTCCCTCACAAGTGTTGCAGATCGGCAAGAAGTTTGATTCAGCCTGATTTTCTATCGAGAATTTCACGGTGCTAACCAAACTCGTATCATCTTGATTGTTTTCATTTTTATCTCATCCCAGCCTCTGTTGTGAAAACTCATCGCAAGATTTTGATAGTTGCACAAGATGTTGATAGTCAAGAAATCTATGGTTTCCTTAAGCTGGAAGATAAAGTCGTGTTGAGGACAGAAGGAGGTTTTACAGAATGTCACATCAATGGCTGTTCACCCTAAAGTTATTCTCAGTACTAGGCTGTGGGCTGATCGCAGGCGTGTTTTTTGCCTTTTCAACTTTCGTCATGCGGGCACTGGCTCAACGTCCTTCAGCAGAAGGAATTGCCGCGATGCAAGCCATTAATACTGCGGTCATTAACCCGTGGTTTATGGCGGCTTTCCTGGGAACGGCTGTCACTTGCCTGGTTATGGCCGTTGCCTCGGCACTGAGATGGACTCAGCCGGAAAGCTATGTGCTAATTGCTAGTTTGTTTTATCTGGTAGGCAGTTTTGGCGTGACCATTATGTTCAACGTGCCGCTGAATGATGCCCTAGCAATCGTCAAACCCGGCAGCAGCGAGGGCGGGAGCCTCTGGGCAAACTACCTAATAAACTGGACTTTCTGGAACCATGTACGAACAATTGCCTCACTCGTCGCAGCAGCATTATTCACGATCGCATTGATGAAATAGATCCAGCTTTTTGAATTGAAAGAGAATGAGTGAAAAATTAAATCTGATTTCAAGAAGGTGATAGTCCTACAGGAATTTGATAGCTTAGTCTAGAGCATTTTCGTAACCTGAGGAGGTGATGATTTAGGAAAAAGGTATAACACATTTATTGCATCTTGATTCGAGTCTACGTAATGAACGCTCTCGCTCTGATTGTGTTGCAAAAACCAGGGAATGGTAAGGTAAGCGGGACTACGCGCTCCTTCCTACCCTCCGATGTCTACCAACTGGTTGCGGGTTTTGCTCTCTGGGTGAATTTGTCTGGAAGCCTCTATCTGCTTCAACTTTCATCGACTCAAGCTAAAGTGACACAAGCCTTTTTAGCGGGATGAGAATT
>NZ_JAMPLI010000115.1:0-3151 GCF_039962475.1 Leptolyngbya sp. GB1-A1
CTGACCGAAATGGACGGCTTCGAGGGCAACACGGGCATTATCATCATTGCGGCAACGAACCGTCCCGATGTCCTGGACTCCGCGCTTCTGCGCCCCGGTCGCTTCGATCGCCAGGTGACAGTAGATGCACCGGACATCAAAGGTCGTCTGGAAGTGCTGCAAGTCCATGCCCGCAATAAAAAGATTGACCAAGCCGTTTCCCTGGAAGCGATCGCCCGCCGGACGCCCGGATTTACTGGAGCGGATCTGGCAAACCTGCTGAACGAAGCGGCAATTCTCACAGCGCGTCGTCGTAAAGAAGCCATTACGATGCTCGAAATTGATGACGCAGTCGATCGGGTTGTGGCGGGAATGGAAGGTACGCCCCTCGTAGACAGCAAGAGCAAGCGACTCATCGCCTACCACGAAATTGGACACGCGATCGTCGGGACGCTGATGAAAGACCACGATCCGGTTCAAAAAGTCACGCTGATTCCACGCGGACAAGCGCAGGGTCTTACCTGGTTTACGCCCAACGAGGAGCAGGGTCTCATTTCTCGATCGCAGCTTATGGCAAGAATCACAGGCGCACTGGGCGGACGCGCTGCCGAGGTGGTCATCTTTGGCGATGCAGAAGTCACGACAGGCGCAGGCGGCGACCTTCAGCAGGTGTCTGGCATGGCGCGGCAGATGGTCACTCGCTTCGGTATGTCTGACTTGGGACCGCTCTCGCTGGAAAGCCAGCAGGGTGAAGTGTTCCTGGGACGGGATTGGATGTCTCGCTCGGAATACTCAGAAGAGATTGCTGCCCGGATTGATGCTCAGGTGCGATCGATTGTCGAACACTGCTACGAGCAGTCCTGCAAAATCGTTCGCGATAACCGCGAAGTCATCGATCGATTGGTTGATTTGCTGATTGAAAAAGAGACGATCGACGGCGAAGAGTTCCGTCAGATTGTGGCAGAATACACCGTGGTTCCTGAGAAAGAGCAGTACGTTCCGAAGCTCTAAGTCAGTCCTCCCAAGCGGAATATCTTAGTTGTTTTGAGTTAGGCTGGGCAATGTCCCAGTCTTTTTTATTGAGCTAGATTTTTACTGAGCTAAATTGGGCCTTAAACTGCCATTCAGGAAGTTGATAGGCGTTTTGCTTTGCCGATATACATGACCGATGTGTTGTCACTGAAGCGAATCTTAAATGCGCCTGTTTTACGATAGTGCAAATAAGCTTCAATATTTTCTCGCACCGTTTCACCTAACACATTAAACCCTTGAATTTCGATCGCCTCAAAACCCTTTTTCACCATTAAATTCTGAAGTTCTTTTGGCTTGATAAACTTTTGCCAGTCGTGAATCCCACGCGGAATCTGACGCAGCCAATCTTCCAGCAGCCAGACCATAATTAGCTTTGACTTAAAGGTGCGGTTAATTGTGTCAAAGCAAAACATTCCCCCTGGTTTCAAGACGCGATGAATCTCAGCGATCGTCTGCTGCAAATCTGCCACATGCTCCAAAACATCCACGCAGACGACGACATCAAAACTTTGATCTGGATAGGGCAAAGATTCGGCGTATGCGTGACAGTAATCGATTGCCAGTTGACTCACTGAGGCGTGTTTTTGAGCCGCAGCAATGCAGCTTGGTGACTGGTCAATACCATGCACGATCGCGCCCCGCCTTGCTAAATATTCACAGGAGAAGCCGCCGCCACAGCCAACATCTAAAACCTTTAAGCCTGCCCAACTAGAAATATGGTGATCAAAATACTGGAAGCGGGCTGGGTTCAGGTGATAAAGCGCGTAGATTTTCGCCGTTTCGCACCACCATTCGTCGGCAACACGATTATAAAAATCTAGATCATTTCGCTGGGGCATTCGCTGCTTTGATTGATTGTTTTGAACAGATTGGGTGAGATCCAGTTTTCAGCATAAATCACAATCCAGCATTCGATCGGGCATCGGACTTCGATGGATGGGTGAGCGATACAGCAGGTTTGTCAACTGAAGAACTGGGTAAGCCAATAATGGTACTATGCCAAGCAATAGCACTGGAGGAGCTGGACAAGAGCGATCAAAAGATAGGGAACCGATCGTCCCAGAGGGGAACTGCTTCACATCGTCCTCACCTCGCAGCTTCGCCTTCTGACCTATCAACAGTTACAGAATCAAAAGGAAAAGATGGCTACAAAAAATATTTATGTGTTCGGCGACAGCATCTCTGATACAGGCAATGCCTTTGCTGCCAGCGGAAGACTGATTCCTCCAAGCCCCCCTTACTTTAATGGGCGATTCTCCAACGGACCCGTCGCGGTTGAGCAGTTGGCAACCCTTCTGGGCACTGGCTACAGCTTGCAGCAGCCTAATAACCTTGCATTTGGCGGGGCAACCACCGGACGGAGCAATGTTCTTGAAGACGATGTCAGGCGGGACCTTCCCGGCTTACTGGATCAAATTGATGCTTTCAGAAGTAGGGTTGGCACGGGTAGTGCAGACCCAGATGGGCTTTATATTGTTTGGGCAGGTTCTAACGACTTCATCGATACCCTCAGAGGATCACCCCTACCAGACCCGTTGGGCGCAGGTACAACCTTTGCAGATCCAGCGGCGCTGCTGCGGGAGGGAAGTCTCAATATCAAAAATGCTGTTTCAACTTTAGAAAGTGCGGGCGCGAAGAACTTTGTTGTTCCGAACGTGGGAAATCTGGGACGGTTACCCGCTGCCGGGGGAGCTTCAGCAGAACTCACTGCGATCAGCAAAGCCTTCAATGCGGCTGTTGACCTGGAGTTAGGCAATTTGACGTTTAAGACCACGCGGGTCGATCTATTCAGCCTTGGAGAATCCATTGCCTCGGATCCTGCTAAGTTTGGCTATACCAACATTACAACTCCGCTGCTATTCTCGCCTCAGTCGAATCCAAACGAATTTTTCTTCTGGGATCAGTTCCATCCCACGACTAAAACTCACGGGATTTTTGCAGATACCATCAATCAAACCATCACAGGCACAATTCCCCAACCCTCCTTCAACCGCGTTGCAGGCAACAATAGAAATAACATTCTGGTAGGTACTCGAGCCAATGATGATATAGACGGTTTTAGGGGAAATGACCTTTTAAGCAGTCGGCAGGGGAATGATCGCATTGAAGGCGAGCAGGGCAACGACATTCTGTTCGGCAA
>NZ_JAMPLI010000116.1:0-3086 GCF_039962475.1 Leptolyngbya sp. GB1-A1
TGGTGGACACCTCAGGGCAGACAGCGGGCAAAGGTGCGGTTAAAGGCAAAGAGCAAGTCGCGATCGAGCGGAGCCGATAAAAAGAAGAAATACTTCTCGTTTGAGAATCTGGTGGAATATCAATATGAACTTGCGATTGGCAGTGAATCCATCAGCGAACAGGAATGGCACCAGTTGGTGAATGCTAAAACGCCGCTGGTCAAGTTCCGGGGACAATGGATCGAGCTGGATCAAGACAAAATGCGGCAAATGCTGGAGTTTTGGAAGACCCAGCAGCAGGAAAACCCAGAACTCAGTTTGCTCGATTTTCTCAAACTCACGGCAAGCAGCGACGAGGCTGGGCTAGAAGTCCAGGTCGATCGCAACGATGCCCTGTCTCAAATGCTGGCGAACCTGGGCGATAAAACTCAGCTTCAACCGATCAATGATCCAAAATATCTGCAAGGCCAATTGCGCGAGTATCAGAAGCGGGGAGTGTCTTGGCTACAATACCTAGAAGAGCTTGGCTTAAACGGTTGTCTTGCTGATGATATGGGCTTGGGCAAGACAATTCAGGTGATTGCTCGTTTGCTGCAAGAGCGGGAACTGGCACAGAAAAACCGGATCAAAACCCTTCCGCCTACGCTCCTGATTGCACCCACTTCAGTGGTCGGCAACTGGTATCGCGAAATCCAGAAATTTGCCCCGAAGTTAAAAGCCATTGTGCATCACGGCAACCAGCGCACAAAAGCCAGCGAAGCATTTCAGCAGACCTGCCTTGAGCATGACCTGATTATCACTTCGTTTACTCTGGCACGAAAGGACATTCGCCTTCTCACCTCGGTTGAGTGGCATCGCGTTGTGTTAGATGAAGCTCAAAATATCAAAAACCCCAAAGCAGATTTGACAAAATCCATTCTGAAACTCTCTGCACTGCATCGATTAGCCCTGACGGGAACGCCGATCGAAAATCGATTGCTTGATCTCTGGTCAATCTTCAATTTTCTTAATCCAGGCTATCTCGGCAATCAAACCCAGTTTCGACGTAGCTTTGAGTTGCCGATTCAGAAGCATAGCGATTTGCGTCAATCGGAAACCCTCAAAAAACTGGTAGAACCGTTTATTCTGCGGCGGGTCAAAACCGATCAAGCCATCATTAAAGACTTGCCGGACAAAGTAGAACAAAAGCTGTACTGTAACCTGACGAAAGAACAAGCTTCCCTCTATGAGGCAGTCGTCAAAGATGTCGAAGAACAAATTCAAACGACTGAAGGAATTCAGCGAAAAGGGCTAATTCTGGCAACGCTCACCAAACTGAAGCAAATTTGCAATCATCCGATGCAGTTTCTCCAGGACGGCAGCGATTTTACGCCGGAGCGATCGCACAAGCTCTCTCGTTTAGATGAAATGGTACAAGAAGCGATCGCGGAAGGAGAAAGTCTACTCATCTTTACGCAATTTACTGAAATCGGCGAAGCCCTGGAAAAGTACCTGCGCTACACCGGTCGCCACAATACCTATTACCTGCATGGGGGAACATCCCGCAAAAAACGGGAACAGATGATTCAGGAATTTCAAGACCCCCAAACAGAGCCTTCGGTCTTTGTGCTTTCTCTCAAAGCGGGTGGAGTGGGGATTACACTTACGAAAGCAAACCATGTCTTTCACTTCGATCGCTGGTGGAATCCGGCGGTTGAAGATCAAGCCACCGATCGTGCCTTCCGAATTGGGCAGAAAAAGAACGTATTTGTCCACAAGTTTGTGGCAATGGGAACGCTGGAGGAGCGAATTGACGAAATGATTGAGGATAAGAAAAAGCTGGCAGGGGCGATCGTCGGGGCAGACGAGTCTTGGCTCACCGAACTGGACAACGACGCGTTTAGAAAACTGATTGCGCTGAATCAAAATGCAATTCTGGAATAAATTCGCTTTGCATCTAGAGGAGATGAGCCATGAGTCAATTTAGTCGGAGCTGGTGGGGACAGAAATTTATCGCTGCGCTGGAGCAGTTTACTGATTCAGGGCGGTTGAGCCGAGGACGCTCCTATGCCAGTGGCGGCAAAGTCAAAAGTTTTGAAATTAAAGACGGCATTGTCACAGCTCAGGTGAGAGGTTCAGTCAATCCTTACTTTGGCGTTTACAAAGAACCGCTATACACCACAACAATTGAATTCCAGCCCATCAGTGCTGCAAAGTGGGCAGCTGTCATTGCCCTGATCGCCTCCAAAGCCAGCCTGATTTCTCGTCTTTTGCTGAACGAGATTCCTGATAATATCGAAGATTCATTTGCTCAGTTAGGATTAAACTTACTGCCTCACAGTCGCAGAGACTTTCAATCAGACTGCTCCTGCCCCGACTACAGCAATCCCTGTAAACATATTGCAGGGGTGCATTACCTGGTTGCAGCTGAACTTGATCGCAATCCGTTTTTGCTGTTTGAGCTGCGTGGCTTATCTCGTGAAAACCTGCATCAGGAACTGGCAAAATCTCCTTTGGGGCAGGCACTCTCTGCTGAGCTTCAGTTGCAGAAACGCCCCCCCGTAGCCGTTACTTCGTACTACACGCATCTCACAACTGAGCCTTTGAGCGAGAACCAGAGCCTGCGTGATTTTTGGCACGGTGCAAAACGTCTGCCCCAAACCATTCAAGGCAGTTCCTCCTATGGGGTAGCCAATTCCCGACCTGAAGCTTTAGTACCGGGAATTTCTGTCAAGAAACAGGGAGATTTTCCTGCCTTCTGGACTCGCGATAATTCCTTTATTGAAGCGATGGAAGCCCTGTACGAACAGGTTAGAAACAAGGGGCAGCTATGAACTACACCTACGCTATAGAACGTGGGGTTTCTGGCGTTTTTTCTTCTACGCTTGCTTCCACCCCCCAGTTGCCTGTGGATTGGAAGTAGAGGCTTGAGATCCACGCTTGAGGAGGTCAGTTCCTAACTCCCATGCTAAATTCAAGGACGCAAAGCCAAAATTCTGAGTTATTCAGCACAACCTGAGCTGCTTCAATTTCTGCCTCTGTTATGCGAGGAGTGGTAGCTTGTCCCTGGACAATGCGACCGTCAGGAAATTAAACAGTGAGTGTTGATTGATGTGAACCCGTGACCG
>NZ_JAMPLI010000117.1:0-2735 GCF_039962475.1 Leptolyngbya sp. GB1-A1
GGCATCCGTTAAATCGACGATGTAACGCTTCTGACTCATAATGATCTTCCTGGATTTGAGTCACCTTACCAGAAATAACCCCACCAGGCAAAGTTCCCTTGGCAGACTACTAGTTCTGAAGAGGCAATTCTATGACTGTCCCCACTCAAACGTCTCGAACCGTTGCCGGAGTAATCAACAGCGTTGAAACACTCGAAGGTGCCGGATTTCTTGTACGTCGGCCCTTTCACAAAAGTAGCTTCTCTGAATTTGACCCGTTTCTCCTCCTCGACGAGTTGGGTCCGATTAATCTAAAGCCGGGTCAGGCAAAAGGTGCACCCGATCATCCGCACCGGGGCTTTGAAACCGTCAGCTATGTCTTGGATGGACGGTTAGAACACAAAGATTCTGCGGGGCACGCCGGGCTACTAAATCCGGGTGACGTCCAGTGGATGACAGCAGGTGCCGGGGTCGTGCATTCCGAGATGCCGGAGTCAATGTTTACCCAAACTGGTGGACGGCTCCACGGCATTCAACTATGGGTCAATCTGCCACAACAAGACAAAATGATGCCACCCCGCTATCAGGAAATTCCAGCGGCTCACATTCCGGTCGCTCAAACCGAAGATGGGTCTGTAACGGTGCGGGTGATTGCGGGAGAAGCGTTAGGGGCAAAAGCCGTAATTCAGACGCGCACGCCGATAACTTACCTCCACTTCACACTGCAACCAGGGGCAACGATGATCCAGCCTGTACCAAAAGAGTACAACGCCTTTGTCTATGTACTGGAGGGGTCTGGGTTGTTTGGGACAGAGCCAGCGCCTGGTGATGATGGGCAGATGGTGCTCTTTTCTCAAGATGGAGAAGATGTGGCGATCTCCAACCCTGCTGATGCTCAGCGCCCTCTAGATCTTCTGCTGATTGCAGGTGTACCCCTTAACGAACCAGTCGTGCGCTACGGTCCGTTTGTCATGAACACTGAAGCTGAAATTACCCAAGCGATCAACGACTACCAGGAAGGAAGGATGGGACGGATTGATGCTTAACACATCTGAATATCAGATTAGTCAACATCAACGCTTGAGTGAGTTACGAATCAAACTACTGCATCTGCACAAGCTTTTACTAGAGACTGAGCGTCTTACCTATGAGCAAGTTCGAGGGCAAGTTTCTAGAGGTGAATTGCTACAACTGGTGATTAGTCATGAGCAGTTTGCCTGGTTGCATCGACTCTCAGCATTGATTATCCAAATCGATGAGTTGCTTCATGCCGATGAATCTGTTACATCAGAGGCAATTGAAGCGATCGACAGTGACATTCGTACACTGCTCAGCCCCGACGAATTGGGCGATGATTTTGCTATGAAGTATAATACGGCGCTTCAACGCCACCCCGATGTCGTGTTAGCTCATGCAGATGTCATGATGTTGCTGACCTCTGACAGTATTTAACCTCCAAAATTCACAGATTCTGAACTTGCTCCGATTGTGTAATTGCAAACCTCCTTGCTTTTCTCCAAAGCACCTATGAGGCAGCAGCCAATTTAGGACATTGGGATCGAGTAGCCCTGGAGCGTTCCCCAACCGTGTAAGGCTAACAAATTGCAAATCGCTGAAGCGGATGGACTAGCGACATTGATACAAAGTTTGAGGCATCCGCTGCCACTTAGAGATACTGAATGGATAGTGGATAACCGGACACTATTTTTACAAACGGCAGTTATACAACGCGGTAAGCAAACAAGGAGCATACCCAAAAATGGTTAAAAGTAGGTTAGAAGCATTCAGTGATGGGGTAATTGCTATTATTATCACCATTATGGTACTGGAGTTAAAAATACCTCATGAGTCAGATTTAGCTGCACTACGTCCGTTGATCCCAATCTTTCTAAGCTATGTGTTGAGTTTCGTGCATGTTGGTATTTACTGGAACAATCACCATCACCTGTTTCAGGCAGTCCGACAAGTGAATGGTTCAACTTTGTGGGCAAACCTACATTTGTTGTTCTGGTTATCATTATTTCCCTTTGTCACCACATGGATGGGTGAAAATCACTTTGCTGCCTTGCCTGTGGCGCTTTATGGTGTGGTTCTATTGTTGGCTGCGATCGCCTACTTCACTCTGACTCGCACACTTGTTTTTCACCACGGTCAAGATTCCACACTTGCAACCGCTCTTGGTCGGAATTTTAAAGGCAAGTCATCGGTATTGATTTATGCAGTTACAATTCCACTTGCTTTTGCAATCCCTTGGCTTGCATGTGCATTATACGTTCTGGTTGCAGTTCTGTGGCTCATTCCCGATCGTCGTATCGAAAAGGCGTTGAACTCATAAAGTTCCATTTTTGATGCAACAAAAACCAGCTAACAAACCCTCTGCACCAGCACGAATATAGGTTGTTGGTCACAGACAAAGGTGATCTGAATCCGGTGCGCGGGACCATTATGCCGCTTAAACCTAAGACGGGAATGTGGCTGGTTCTCGTACTGCGACATCTGGCGCTTTCGCGGCAACAAGATTGTCGAATTAAGAGCTTTCGTAATCCCAGCCGAAGTCAAGGCTGAAACCAGCAATGCAGGGTAAATCATTTGCAAAAGTCAGGATGTATTCCCATGAAAAACGCAACTTATGTGGAGGCTGCTCGGTGGGGTAAGTATCGGGGGTGGCGGTATGTTCTGGGTCTAGTGGTCATTCTCTTTGCGTGGCTGGTGGTCGGGACTGGTGCCAGCGTACTCGTCGCGATCGCGTTTAGCGG
>NZ_JAMPLI010000118.1:0-2732 GCF_039962475.1 Leptolyngbya sp. GB1-A1
CCGCTAAACGCGATCGCGACGAGTACGCTGGCACCAGTCCCGACCACCAGCCACGCAAAGAGAATGACCACTAGACCCAGAACATACCGCCACCCCCGATACTTACCCCACCGGGCGGCCTCTACGTAAGTCGCATCTTGCACTTCCGTTTTAAGTCCCTGCCTTCCTTTGATTGCGTTAATCCTCATCTTTGTCTCCTTGACTCGTGCGTGTATGTAGTGCTTGGACGTTAGCGAATCTGTTTTGGGGTCATTCCGGTCAGGCGCTTGAGTTGTTGTGTCAGATGGCTTTGGCTGGAGAAGCCGACTTGTAAAGCAATGTCTGCAATCGCCAAATCCGTTTTCGACAGCATCAATTTCGCTTGTTCCACTCGCTGTTGAATCACATACTGGTGTGGAGAAATCTCGATCGCTTGTTTGAACAAACTCGCAAAATAGGTCGGACTAATGTTGATCACGTCTGCAAGTTCAGCTAGTGACAAGTCTCGATCGAGGTGAGTATGAATGTAGTTGAGTACTTGTTGCAATTGGGCGCGCGTTAAGCCTTTGTTCTTGAATTCAGTGGTTAACCTTGTAGTTGTTAGCATGGTTCAAAAATTGGCAATTTGTTCAATAAAACAGGCAAAAGCTAGCGATCGCGCATTCGATCACTTACTAGCACTAACAAACAAGTCAGATATGAATAGAGCTTAGTGACTTGCAGCAACGATGGCTGACGTCAACTCTGTTATTTTCCAGTGTCCGGTATACCGAATGTTATTGATAAATAGGGCTGGGGCAGTCGTTACTCCGCTCTGTATTCCGCCTTCGATATCTTCATTGATGCGATCGACATGCACTTGTTTAGACAACTCTTTGAGAAATTGAGGAATGTCAAGCCCTAAATCATTGGCGTACTCGACAAGATAACCGTTCTCCAACCTTTGTTGGTGGTCAAATAAAGTATCGCTCATTAACCAAAACTGCCCTTGGGCGGCGGCGGCTTCGGCGACTTGGGCTGCCCGTTGAGCATGGGGATAAATCTGTGTTTGTGGAAAATGACGGAAGATGAAGCATAAATAATCATCTCCAAAAGCAGCACTAAGCTCTCGTTTGATCGCTTTAATCAGCTTGTAAACGTCCGCACTTCTAGGGCATTGATAGTCTCCGTACATCACCAGCACTACCTTGGCACTCAGAATACCTTGAATCCAATCTTGAGTTGAAGGTGGTACAAGTAAAGAACTGTGGCTACGATCGTCGCTCATCTTTTTACATCTGTATCAAGCATGGAACCGTGCAATTTACTTGCTCGATCCATTTGCATGACTGTTTGCATAAATTCAATATAGGTGGTCGCCTTCAAGCTGTCGCCTATAGCAAGTTAAATTTTTTACAGTGCAAATTGATAGAGTAACCATGCCATCGCGGAGTAGAAGGCTGGCTCTAACTTAAGTTAGAATCCGAACTCGATCGAAAGTAAACCCTACAAACTAACAATGCCGCGTTTAACGGCAACAATTACTGCTTGGGTGCGATCGCTGACATCTAGCTTATTCAAAATTCGATTGACATGCGATTTAACAGTACCTTCACCGATGCTCAAAGCAACCGCAACATCAGCGTTACTCATCCCCTGTGCGAGTGAACGGAGTACCGCCAGTTCTCGTTCACTCAGTTCTGGATTGCTCATTCGCTGTATCATACAACGTATACGGGAATGGCTAACTCATAACTTGAAGAACAGAAATTTCATCGAGCTGAAAACTTTAGATGAAAGTTCGAGGATACGTTTAGTTGATCAAGGTTGTTTGCACATCTTCATGAGCCGCCCATTGCGGCTCCGCATGATGGGTGGGGTTGTAGGAGGGGCAGGAGAAACACCTGCCTCGACCGGATTAGCCTGCTTGCTAGAGTGTTACGGACACTCTTATCGGGAATGCGGGGCGAGGAATTGATAACCAACTCCTCACCTTCCCTTTTTTTATTTTTTGTGTGCGCGTTGCAATTAGGTGCTTTTACACAGGTGCCATTTGCCGGTCGAGCTTGGTTTCCCGTCCATCTCGTTGCACAGATTGAGCTTTGTCATAGCTCTCCATCAGGGCGCGGTAAGTCGGCACGATGTGGTCAACTGCGACAGTGACAAACTCCATTGCGTCCGGACGGTTCCACGTGTTCATGAGTTCGCTGATTACTGCGTAAGTGTCGATGGGCATGGCTCCCGCCTGGACGACGCGGGCCAGAGTGAGGTCGGTCGCCATCTGGCTCCAGTTGCCGGAAGCGTCAATAATCGTGAAGACCTTGTAACCGGCGGCCAGTGCGCTCAACGTCGGAAACGCCATGCAGGTGCTGGTGAGAGTTCCGGCGATGAGGAGAGTCTTTCGCCCGGTCTTCTCGATAGCATCTACCCAAGCTGGGTTATCCCAAGCGTTAATCTGTCCTGTGCGCGGAATGTAAACCGCCTCAGGATTGTGCTGGTGGATTTCGGGAATCAGAGGACCATTGGGACCATCGGGTACCGAAGCAGTCGTGAAGGTCGGAATCTTGGCGATTTGGGAAATCTTGGCGAGCGCTGTGACATTGGAGCGGAGGACTGAGATATCGATGTCACGCACAAGTTGGAAGAGTCCGCTCTGATGATCAATCAGCAGCAGCACGCTGTCATTGGGATCGATCATTGTGTCGATGGTGTTGCTCATGGGTTTGTCTCCTTTTTGATTCAAATTCAATCAATGTCGTTTTTTCCTAGCTATC
>NZ_JAMPLI010000119.1:0-2598 GCF_039962475.1 Leptolyngbya sp. GB1-A1
TTACGAACGTTTACCTGCCTCCTCAGAAACCTTCATCTACCTTGCGATGATTCGATTGATGTTACGCAAGCTAGCCTGAGTCTTTTGCAACCTCTTCCGTATTTCTAAACATCTTCTAAACTCAACTTTATCCAATTCGGAGAGGAGAAAAGGTAGCAGAATCAGGAAAGCGTTGTTGGAATAATCCTGATGAGCCTGCTACCGAAAGACTTGATGCCTTTGATCGTAACGTTTGCCTCATTGTTTTCCCAGCCCGTGTGGGATTCTGCCTTGGTGCTGCTAGTTGGGGCAATTTTAGCTCCCGGCAAACGAACGGTCAGTGCAATTTTGCGGGTGATGGGTTTAGCGCAAGTGGCTCAGTTTCAAAAATATCATCGGGTGCTCAATCGTGCAGTATGGTCTGCAAGACAAGGAAGCCAGTTGCTGTTGCAGCAGTTAGTCGAGGGATTTGCGTCAAAGGGGGTGTTAGTGATGGGCATTGATGACACCATTGAGCGATGTTGGGGTTAGCGGATTCGGGCAAGAGGAATTTATCGAGACCCAGTACGTTGGAGTGACAGTCATTTTGTTAAAACCAGTGGATTGCGCTGGCTAAGCCTGATGCTGCTGGTTGAAATTCCGTGGTCGCATCGGGTTTGGGCACTGCCCTTTTTCACCGTTCTCGCGCCGTCTAAGCAATACAACCAACGTCAGGGACATCGCCACAAGAAGCTGATTGACTGGGCACGGCAAATGTTAACGCAAGTGAGGCGATGGTTACCTGAGCGTGCGATGGTGCTGGTGGCTAACAGTTCCTTTGCGGCACTGGAATTTCTAGAAGCCTTGGGGCAGTTGCCCAAGCCTGTGTTTGTTGTAACCCGGCTGCGCTTAGATGCTGCTCTGTATGAGCCTGCCCCTCCTCGACAGCTGAAGCAAATGGGTCGTCCCCGCAAAGTCGGCAAGCGGTTTGCGACCCTCAGCACCGTTCTGGATGATGCTCAAACCCATTGGCAGTCGATGCAGTTAGAAGGATGGTATGGCGGACGCTCTGTGGAGCTAGAAGTCGCTTCTCAAACTGCTCTCTGGTATCACACAGGCTTGCCTGCCGTGCCAATTCGCTGGGTTTTAGTCAAAGACCCGACCGGCAAACGGGAACCCCAAGCTTTTCTCTGCACAGACTTAACTGCCAAGCCGGAGCAAATCTTGCTGTGGTTCCGCCAACGCTGGCAGGTTGAGGTGACCTTTGAGGAAGCCCGTGCCCACCTGGGAGTAGAAACGCAACGGCAGTGGTCGGATAAGGCAATTGGACGGACAACTCCTGTTTTGTTCGCACTGTTCTCCATTGTCGTGCTATTAGCGCATCAACTTCAGTCTCAACAGGGATTCACCCTACCTCAATTGACCTGGTACAAAAAATCATTGCCAACGTTCACAGATGCGTTAGCTTTAGTTCGACAACGACTTTGGCAAACTCGACTTTTTCCATCCTCAGGAGCAACAACCGACATGGTAAAAATACCAAAACCTTTGCTGGACTGTTGGTTCAGTTTACTCTGCTATGCTGTCTAAATTGGATAAAGTCGAGCTTAGAGCTGGGTGATTATCTTTCGCCGGAAGGGCTGTCCTGTCGGATTAGCTCTTGGCATCGTCAAGAAGATCGCAGTCTGCCTTTGCGTGGCAAAACCAGCGGAGCCTATATCACTTCATCGCTGGCAAAAACCGAAGCTGTTAATTCTGGCTTTGATGAAGCGATTTTGCTCAACTCTCAGGGTAAAGTCAGCGAAGCGTCTGGCATGAATATTTTTCTGGTGCGAAACGGCACAATTATTTCTCCTGGCTTTGATCAAGACATTCTAGAAGGCATCACCCGTGATAGCGTGTTGACGATCGCCCGCGACATGGGCTTTCCCGTGGTCGAACGACCCGTTGATAAAACCGAGCTGTTCATCGCCGATGAAGTTTTCCTCAGCGGCACGGCGGCTAAAGTCGCGCCTATCTCCCGCATCGAAAACTACGTTCTGCCTGCCGATCGCCCCATCACCCTAAAGCTGCGAGAAAAGCTGACGGCGATTACCGAAAATCGCGCTTCGGAATATCAGGACTGGGTGTTTCCCATCTCGATCGCCTGACGGTTGCAGTTCTCTATTCGCCCCTTGATGATTAAATTCATCTACAGAGCGATCCCTTAATCAGAACAGGGAGTTCTTGAATTTGAACGGTTAAGGGTAAAAATCATGGAGGCTAGAAAATGAACACAACGATCGAGACTTTAGAAGACAATTTGCGGCAAGCGATGCTCACCAGCGATGTTGCTGTGCTAGCTGAACTTATTGCCGATGATTTGGTTTGGACGATGCCTACAGGTCAGGTCGTCAACAAGCAGTTTGATCTGGACGCGCATCGCTCTGGAGTTTTCAGGTTCACAAGAAGTGAAATTAGCGATCGCCAAATCCATGACTACAGCAATTGTGTTGTGGTTACGCTCAAAGCTGAACTTGCTGGAACATATTAACCCGGCAATCATAGAAGAGGCATGAAGTTATGCAGCATAAGCAATAAACCGATGCTTGAAATATCGCATGACTCGCTGTGGGAGCTTCTGGAGTTTATGCAAATGAG